>JAHEDB010000240.1 GCA_024641465.1 Chromatiales bacterium
TCTCACCACGAAGGCGCGAAGTTTTATAATATCTAAATCTCAGTAAAAATTTTTCTTACCGTCTTCGTGTTTAAATTATTTCTTGGTGTCTTGGTGTCTTGGTGTCTTGGTGTCTTGGTGGTGAAAAATAATTAGTTTTTTCTCCACGCCGCTTTGATCGCCCCGACCCGGGCCAGGATCTTTTCCTTCGCCTTGCTGCTGGCCAGGAACACTACGGGTATGGTGATCAGGGTGAATACCGTCGACACGGTCAGTCCCCATGACAGAGCTAAAGCCATCGGTGATACGAACGGGTCCATGCCGCCCCAGCCATAGGCTGTTGGTAACAGGCCGACCACCGTGGTGCCGGCGGTGAGGATCACCGCCCGCAGGCGACGTCGACCGGCGTTATAGACCGCCTCGGCGATCTCCACCCCGTCTTCGAGCTGGCGCTGGATGAAGACCAGCAGCACCAGGGAACTGTTCACCACCACGCCGGTGAGCGCCACCATGCCCATGGTCGAGAAGAACGACAGCGGCATGGGTTTCCAGAACAGGTCGTGCAGGTAGAAACTGACGATGATGCCCACCACGCCAAACGGGATGGCCAGCATCACGGCCAGCGGGTAGCTCAGCTTGTTAAACTGGATGGCGAGGATAAAAAAGATCGCCAGCATCGCAAACAGGAAGGCCGACACCAGGTCACGGAATGACTCCTGGTTCTTTTCATTTTCCCCGCCGTAGTTGACCTTGATCCGGCCCTTCAGGTCGCCCAGCCACTTCGCCTCGTCTTGCAAGACCTGTTTGTTGAGTTTCAGACTGGAGGTGAGTTGCTCGTCGATGTTGGCCGTGACGCTGACCACCCGAAAGCCGTGTTTGTGGCGGATGGCGGTGTAGCCCTCGTGTTGTTTGAGGACGGCAATCTTGGACAAGGGCGTCAGGTAACGACCCTTGTTCGGCACCATGACATCGCTGAGGAGTTTTTGCGGGTCGGTGACCTGATGATCGAAGCGCACCGTCACATCGACCTCTTCACTGCCACGTCGAATCGTCGACACACGCAGTCCGTCTACCGCGGCGCGGATGTGGGTGGCGATGGTCTTCAGGTCGACACCGACGAAGGAGGCCGTGGCGCGATTGACTACCACGCGCAACTCATCATCCCCCGGTTGCAGGCCGGTCTCCACCGTGGTGACGCCCTTGACGGTTTTCAGATAGGCCAGCAATTGTTTGGCCGCCTGTTCGTTGGCCTTGTTGTCATTGCCGGTGAGTTCGACCTCCAGGGCGCGGCCGGTGGGTGGCCCCGGTTTCTGTTCACTAAAGGCAAACTCCAGCTGCGGGAAGGCATCTGGCATGAGCTTGGCCAGGCTATGCATATCCTTCAGGGCGTCGTGTTCCTCACGCTCCACGGCAGGGATATACAACACGCGGATCTGCCCAAAGCGACTGCCGCGCTGGGTCAGGGGGTCGCCCGGGTCCTGGGCAATCTCACCCGTGGTGATCAGGGTGGCCTCCAGGTATTCGGGTTTGACCCTGGCGCGCATCGCCTCATCGACCTTCAACAGCCGGCCGCGGAAGTTTTCCAGCGTCACGCCCGGCGGGGCGGTGACGCGCACGATAAATTGATCGATCCCCACCGAGGGAAACAGCTGGAAGCCGAGTGACGTCTTGGCGAGGATGATGCTGCCAATCAGGACGGCGACCGAGAGACCGATGGTAATCCAGTAGTGTTTGATCGAATGGCGCAGGACCCGCAGGTAAATATTTTCGATGAAGGCCAGCCACGGCCGCTCAATCGGGTGGGCCTGGGGCCGGGTAAAATGCTTGATGTGACTGGGCAGGATAAAGAAGGCCTCCAGCCAGGAAAACAGCAACAGGGTGATCACCACGATGGGGATGGCGACAATGAATTTACCGATCATGCCCGACATGTGCAGCAAGGGGATAAACGCCACGATGGTGGTGAGGATCGTCGCCGTGACCGGACCGACCAGTTCCGCGGTGCCATTGACCGCCGCATTGTGCGGGGTCTCGCCCTGCTCCAGGTGCCAGGTAATGTTTTCACCGATCATGATCGCATCATCAACCAGCATACCGAGCACCATGATAAACCCCAGCATGGAGATGAGGTTGAGGGTGATGCCGGAGGCATACAGGGCAAACAGACCGGCGAAAAACACGATCGGCAGACTGATGGTGGTGGTGATGGCCACCGACGGGCGCAAGAAGATCGCCAGGGTGATCAGCACCAGGACCAGACCGGCGAAGCCGTTGTTGGTCAACACGCCGAGGCGCATGCGGGTAAAGCGCGAGTAATCCTTGAACGGCGTGACCTTGAGGTCCTTGCCATAGCGGGCCGGGATGGTCTTGATGTATTTATTGACCTCATCGACCACATCGATAATGTCACCGGTAGTGCTCTTCAGCACGATCAGATTAAAGGCCGGCACGCCTTTCATATCAAAATAGATGCGGGTCTTGTCAAGGGTCTCGACTACCTTGGCCACATCCCCGAGCTTTATCTCCTGCCCCAGTTCATTGGTAAAAAACGCCAGTTGCTCCACATCCGCCGGGCTGGTGAATTCGCCGACGATACGGATCACCTTCTGGCCCTCCGCGGTCTCGATCTCGCCGCCAGGCGCATTGATATTCCAGGTCGATAACAGGTTGATCACATGACCAATCGACAGGTCGTGTCTGGCCAGCTTCTTGGGGTCGAGAATGACCCGCAGCTCAGAGCGCCGGTCTCCCTGGATCTGCACATCGGCCACGCCCTTGACCAGGATCAGATCGTCCTTGATGTGATCGACCGTACGCTTTAACTGCACCTCGGAACCGGGCGAGGAGATCGCCAACTGGATGATCGGAAACTTGCGCCCGTCGATCTCCAGCACCAGGGGTTCATCCGGCAGGTCCTTGGGCAACTGCGCCCGGTTCACCGCCAGTTGCACCTCACTGGTGAGGCGGTTGCGGTTTGGTGCATAGGGGTCCAGTTCCAGATCCAGTTTGCCCGAGCCGGGAAAGGCCGTCGAGGTCACCTTGTCGATTCCATCGAGTGATTTCAACTCCTGCTCGATCGGTGTGATCACCAGGGTCTCGATCTCCTCCGGCGAGGCGCCGGGATACTGGAAGCTAATCCGAATGGTATCCAGGTTCACATTCGGAAAGGCCTCGCGATTGATCTGGGTGATGGTGTACAGGCCCAGCGCCATAAAAAACACCGAGATGAGGTTGACCAGCAGGGGGCGATCAACGAGGTAGGCGATAATATTTTTCATAGGTACTTGATGTTGGGTCTTTTTTTAGGGGCAATCCCGGTTGGGTATTTTGGGCTTATGGTAGCAGGTATTAATGGGGATAGGAGGGGGGAATGGGGGGATGGTTCCCCGCTGGGGGTAATTTTTTCATTGCGAGGCCCGTTCTTTGGGCTGCGGCAATCTCGTGAATCTGGCAACTACTTTTTATAGTGAATCGCTGGCGCGATGCTGGATCTAAATCCGTTCTCGAACGGATGGTCGAGTTCATTTTCTTTGTGCGGACAAAGAAAACAGAACCAAAAGAAAACCGCCCCTACGATAGCGCAACCGTGTGTTTGGATTTTGGTTTTTTGTTGAGCATTGTCAGAAGGGGCATCCAAGCCCCTCTGCCAATGCAGCGGCATCCCTGCCGCCCCTTATTATATTTATTTAAAAAACCAAAATCCAAACACGCGCCATCGAAGGGGATTGGTCCCAACGAATTGGCCGTCATGTTTAAATTGCAACATACGGCGGATTACGCTTTGCTAATCCGCCCTACGAGCTGTAGCCCGTATGGAGCGATAGCGTAATACGGGGGAATAAATCCCCGTATTTCATTTCATTCCATACGGGCTACTCGCTACTTGCGGATGATCGGTCTTATCAGAGATAAAACTTGACTGAGTA
This sequence comes from Chromatiales bacterium, assembly GCA_024641465.1. Taxonomy (GTDB): domain Bacteria; phylum Pseudomonadota; class Gammaproteobacteria; order UBA6429; family Thiohalophilaceae; genus JAHEDB01. The sequence continues at coordinate 3,906 of JAHEDB010000240.1, forward strand.
GTTGTAGTTTTTTTAGATGTAGACTCAGTTATGTACGCTACAGTTATGCCTGATATGATTGATGCGGCCACTGACAATGCAGCCGCGATGAACCAGCCTTTGCGTATTTCGCTGCGTTGATGAAAATATGATATGCCCTTTGGGCCGATAAAAAAATGAGCATCTTCATAGTCTTTGCCAAACACTGTAACAGTTTTATAGGTTTGCTGCCCAAAACCCTGGGAATAACATTGGAATGTAAATGCTTGTGTAAGAGCTTCTTTGCAATTTGGGCCAGTGAATTCAATATAACCTTCTTTGAGTAAAGCGGTTAACCCATAAAAATCACGGTGGTCATTATGTTTGCGAAGCATGATTTTAGATAGCTCTCTAATGTCCGCTTCATCGTGGTTATGAATATATTCTAGAATTTTATGATGATTTCGCTTCATGGTCGATTATTTGTTTAGGTTGTAGAGTGAATTAGCAAACCGTAATTTTTTATGCTTTAAGTTTTATGGGTGCTATCAACAAGCCTACTCTTGCCATGATTGTGGATCAATCCCCTTCGATGGCGCGTGTTTGGGGTTTGGTTTTTTAAATATTAAATTAGGAGCGGCAGGGATGCCGCCGCATTGGCAGAGGGGCTGGGATGCCCCTTCTGACAATGCTCAAC
>JAHEDB010000241.1 GCA_024641465.1 Chromatiales bacterium
TGATCGTTCAGGACGCCAAATAACGCCTTTTTGCGCAGGCAAGAAATATTTGAAAAAAATACACAAAACCCTGTCAAGTGTTTTTTCTGTTTTTTTATAGAAAATACGCTGAGTAGTTACAGTCCGCCTTTCATTGGTGTCTGCCATCATTGAAGGCACTGTTTCATTCACAATACCGAATTCAAGCACAGCCTGCCAATGACGGCTGGTGATATTTGGTGTTTCAATATGTTGCGTTTTCATGTGTGTCTCCTCTCTTAAAATAACGGGGCAGTTCAAACTGCCCCGTGCTTGTGTAACAGAGATACTTAAGGGTACCTCTAAAAATTCAATCAAGCAGATGATGGCAAGGCAAAAACAAGCGAAAAAGCGTAGTTTACATAGAGTAAATGAGCATTTTGAGCTTGTTTTTAACGCAGCCAGCGCGGCTTCAGTGAATTATTAGAGGTGCCCTTAAATCTCCATTCGACTTATTTTACATCCTTCAACTTAATACCCAGGGCATCCGCCACGCCCTTGCCGTAGGCCGGGTCGGCCTTCAGGCAGTTGCTGATGTGACGCTTCTGTACCTCAACATCCGCACCTCCAACCGAACGCGCCGTGTTCTCGAACAACACCTGTTGTTGCGCAGGGCTCATCAGGCGAAACAGATCGCCGGGCTGGGTGTAGTAGTCAGCATCATCTTCGCGATAGTCCCAGTTATCCGCCGGGCCATACAATTCCAACGCTGGCTCACGCTGTTGGCGTTGGTCCTGCCACAGACCCAGGCTGTTGGGCTCATAACCCTTGGTGCTGCCGAAGTTACCATCGACCCGCATGGCGCCGTCACGATGGAAGCTGTTGACCGGGCAACGTGCGGCATTCACCGGGATCTGCGCATGATTCACGCCCAGACGGTAGCGATGGGCATCACCGTAAGAGAACAGCCGACCCTGCAACATCCTGTCAGGCGAGAAGCCGATGCCGGGCACGATATTGGCCGGGCTAAAGGCAGACTGCTCGACCTCGGCATGATAGTTATCCGGATTGCGGTTCAACTCCAGCACACCGACATCGATCAACGGATAGTCCTTATGCGACCAGACCTTGGTCAGGTCAAAGGGGTGGAAGCGATAGGTCTGCGCATCCTTCTCCGGCATGATCTGCACCTTGAAGTCCCAGCGCGGGTAATCACCCCTTTCGATGGCCTCATACAGGTCCTTCTGGTGACTCTCACGGTCCTGACCCACCAGTGCTTCCGCCTCCTGATCGGTGAGGTTTTCAATCGGCTGCCGGCTCTTGAAGTGGAACTTGACCCAGTAACGCTCATTCTCCGCGTTGATGAAACTGAAGGTATGGCTGCCGAATCCATGCATGTTGCGATAGCTGCGCGGATTACCACGGTCACTCATCAGGATAGTGATCTGATGCAGGGCCTCCGGCAACAGGGTCCAGTAATCCCAGTTGTTCTGCGCACTACGCATGTTGGTGCGCGGGTCACGCTTCACCGCATGGTTAAGGTCCGGGAACTTCAGCGGGTCACGCAGGAAGAACACCGGCGTGTTGTTACCCACCATGTCCCAGTTACCCTCTTCGGTGTAGAACTTCACCGCAAAGCCGCGGATGTCACGCTCGGCATCGGCGGCGCCGCGCTCACCGGCAACGGTGGAAAACCGCAGAAACAGATCGGTCTTCTTACCCACCTTGGAAAAGATCTTCGCCTTGGTGTATTGGCTGATGTCGTTAGTCACCGTAAAGGTGCCATAGGCGGCGGAACCCTTGGCATGCATACGACGCTCGGGGATCACCTCACGGTCGAAATGGGCCAGCTTCTCCAGGAACCAGATATCCTGTAGCAGCATCGGACCACGCGGACCGGCGGTCAGCACGTTCTGATTGTCCGCCACCGGACAACCGTTGGTCATGGTCAACTTGTTCTTGTCACTCATCGCATATCCCTCTTCAGTTGATTACTGCGTTTGTTACCAACCCATGTGGGGCGGGCATGTAACGAGTTTCGGCAATATCCAGTTATTTGTGAAATCGTTTGACTTGATACAGTTGATTGGTTTTGCCTATGAGAAGGTGGCGCAGGCAAAATGTACGGGGGATAAATAACTCTAGATCTGACGGTACGATTGGGGAACAGGAAAGCCCGTTGTGGAATTAATGCGTGTAGATATACGGGGCCGTGGTGAACACTTATTATTCGCTCAGCCGACAATAGTCATATAACTGATTGTTATATATGCATTATTTAGCCCGCTTTAGGTGGGTTCCTGTATGCATTCATAACATCTTTGCACATCCCATTATGGGATGATAATATAACTTCCCATTTTGGGACATTTATAGACTATAATGCGAGTTGTCGGGACGGGCAAAATCGATGATTTTTGTCAAAGGCATCAGGATGCTTGTGGCCAGGTGACGGCGTGGCTGAGTGAAGCGAGGGATGCTGCCTGGCAGACGCCACAGGACATTAAAAACCGCTATGTCCATGCCAGTTTCCTGCACGACAATATCGTGATTTTCAATATAAAAGGTAACCACTACCGGTTGGTCGTGAAAGTCACATACAGCGCACAGACTGTACTCGTAAAATGGCTGGGCACCCATGCAGAGTATGACAAACAAAAGTGGTAGGAGGGGACTATGGATATTTCAGTGATCAAAAATCAGGCGCAATATGACCTGGCTTTACAGAATCTGGAAGCCTTGATGGACGTCGTTCCACAGCCAGGTAGCAAACAGGCCGACCAACTCGAGCTGCTTGGCCTGCTGCTGGAAGATTATGAAAGTAAGCACAATGATATCGGTCTGCCAGATCCGATCGATGCCATCCGTTTTCGCATGGATCAGGCCGGTCTCAAGCAACGTGATCTTGTATCCTATCTGGGATCGGCCAATCGGGTATCGGAAATCATGGCCCGCAAACGCCCGCTTACCCTGCGCATGATCCGCGCCTTAAATAAGGGCCTAGGCATCCCTGCCGAGGTCCTTATTCAGGAACCGGGTGCAGATCTTCCACAAGAGGCGGATATAGACTGGCTCAAGTTCCCGATTAATGAAATGTACAAACAAAACTGGTTCCCCGGCTTTAAAGGTAACTTAACTGATGCCAAAACCCACGCCGAAGAATTAATAAGCCCTTTTATACAAATCATCGACCATCAAAAGGCAACGGCTATCCTCTATCGCCGGGCCAACCATATCCGCAGCGAACATGAAATGGACCGTTTCTCTCTCATTGCCTGGCAGGCACGCGTGTTGCGTATGGCGAACGACAAACCATTAGATGTTAAATATCAGACAGGCACAGTCAACGAACAATTCATGCAGGATATCGTCAAACTCAGTTGGCAGGATAACGGACCACATATTGCCAAAACATTTCTTAACCGTCATGGCATCCACCTGATTATTGAGTCACACCTGAAAAAGACCTACCTGGATGGCGCCGCCATGTGTTTGCATGATGCCACACCTGTTATCGCATTGACATTACGCCATGAACGGTTGGATAACTTCTGGTTTACACTTATGCATGAACTCGCCCATGTGGCTTTACACTTTGATGGTGAATGTGAAGCCTGGTTTGATGACACAGATGATAAAAATCCTAAAGACAGGGCCGAGCAAGAAGCCGATGCCCTGGCCAAAGAGGCACTGATCCCAAACAATATCTGGCACAAAAGTCAGGTCAGAGAGACCCACAATTCCGCAGATATGATGGCGTTGGCGAAGCAACTTAATATCCATCCAGCCATCATTGCCGGTCGGGTCCGTTATGAAACCGGGAATTACCGGCTACTCAGTCGATATCTGGGTAATAAACAGGTCAGGCAACAGTTTGTGGCATGAGAGAAACCGGGGTCAGAACACAATTGTTTCTAATATTAGAGGAAACTGTGTTCTGACCCCGGTTTTCGAATGTAAACATTATTTCGACCAGGACCCTTAGTTAAGCCAAAATGTAGGGTGGGTTAGCGGTTTTTGCGTAACCCACCAAGCGTTGCATAGCAACTCAAACTGTTTTCAATGAGTGCCTGTCGGCACGATTGGTGGGTTACGGCGCAAACAACGCGCCTAACCCACCCTACATTGGATAGGGAAACGCTTAAGTAAGGATCCTGGTCGAAATAAAGTTGTCAACACCGAGGGTGCGCCTGGGCCATCAATGCAAGACGCGTTTCGCAGCTAATGGCCAGGTCCTTAGCAAGAAACGCAACACAGCAGTGATGGCCTAGGTGCGGCCGAATGTAAACATTATTTCAACCAGGACCCTAAGTGCCATTACAGCCTGACCCCAGGTCATTTGCCGCATAACCAATGAAAAAGAGATCGTTACAGGTATTTAACCCGACTGCGCAGGTCATCAATACCGGTAGCGACATCAGACAGACTCGAACCATCCTCATTGGCGCCGACCAGTACCCCTTTACCCGAAACCGGGATCACCGTGTCGATCTGAAAGCGCCCTTCGCTGCCGCGCAGGAAACACTCTTCATCGAAGAACAGTCGGTCGCCCTGTTTGCCGATGGCATCGGATTCAATGGTGTCGTAGCCGA
>JAHEDB010000242.1 GCA_024641465.1 Chromatiales bacterium
GTTGGCGATGGATGCCGATGTGATCGTCGATGCCTTACTTGGCACCGGCCTGAGCGGTGAGGTGACCGCCTACTACCGACAGGCCATCGAGGCCATCAATAACAGTGGCGTACCGGTGCTGGTGGTGGATATCCCCTCCGGCCTGCACGCCGATACCGGCGCGGTGCTGGGCGCGGCGGTCAGGGCCGAGCACACCATCAGTTTTATCGCCATGAAGCAGGGGCTCTATAGCGGGGCCGCCGCCGATCATGTGGGTGAGCTGCACTTTGCCGGACTTGATGTGCCTGCGGATGTGGTGCAACACTTCCCGCCGACCGCTGTCACCATCAATTACGCTACGTTGAAATCACAGCTAGTCCGCCGCGCCCGTGTGTCGCACAAGGGCGATTACGGTCATGTGCTGATCATTGGCGGTGAGCAGGGCTACAGCGGGGCGATTCGCATGGCCGGTGAGGCCGCCCTGCGCAGCGGGGCCGGTCTGGTCAGTCTGGCGACCCGCGCCGAACATGCCGCACAGATCAATATCGGCCGACCGGAGCTGATGGTGCACGCTATCGCACAGACGGCGGAGTTCCAGGCCCTGCTCGACAAGGTCGAGGTCGTGGCCATTGGCCCAGGTCTTGGGCAAAGTGACTGGGCACGGCAATTATTTGAATCTGTATTGCTGCGTCGTCTGCCGGTGGTGGTCGATGCCGATGCCCTGAATCTGCTGGCGCAACAGCCACGGCAACGGGAGGACTGGATACTCACCCCCCATCCCGGCGAGGCGGCGCGCCTGTTGGGGATCAGCACGGCCGAGGTCAATGCCGATCGCTTCACTGCCGTTGAACAGATTCAACAGCAATACGGCGGCACGGTGGTGCTGAAGGGGGCGGGTAGCCTGGTTCGCTCATTGCCGGGCCCGACGGCGGTGTGCACCGATGGCAACCCCGGCATGGCCAGTGGTGGCATGGGCGATGTGTTGACCGGTGTCATCGCCGGTCTATTGGCCCAGGGCTTGTCACCGGTAATGGCGGCGCAACTGGGGGTCTGTCTGCACGGGGCGGCGGCCGACCTGGCGGTCATCGGTGAAGGAGAGCGAGGCCTGCTGGCCAGTGATCTCTTGCCCCTGATTCGACGGCTGGTCAATCCATGACAGACATGCAAACAGCATTTGAACTGGCGGATGAAGCCGCCACCCTTGAGTTGGGACAGCGACTCGCGGCACTGATCCCCAACGGTTTTGTTATCTATCTATATGGCAACCTCGGCGCGGGCAAGACCACCCTGGTGCGGGGCTACCTGCGTGGCCTGGGTTATCCGGGCAATGTGAAGAGTCCAACCTATACCCTGGTCGAGCCCTATGAGATCGGCGAGCGGCAGGTGTTCCATTTCGATCTGTATCGCCTGACCGATCCGGAAGAGCTGGAATATGCCGGTGGGCGGGATTACTTCAGCGCCGACTCGGTCTGTCTGGTGGAGTGGCCGGAGCGGGGCGAGGGCTGGCTGAGTCGGGCCGACCTCGAGGTGAAGATTGAATATGACGGGGCGGGGCGGAGGGTGACCCTGAGCGCTGCCACGGCTCAGGGGCAAAGCGTGCTTGCGGCGATGAAATAACCGCTTGTTATTGCGCCGCGGCTTGCCTGACGGGTGGCTGACTCAAGCCGGCGGTTTATTTATAGGCATAATTATAACGATCAGCATTCCATTGCAAATCCCGCTGGATCGTCACCCATTGGAACCACTCATCATTGAAAGTCAGTAAGCGCTCGAAATACCGCTGCAGCACTTTGCTGTCACGCAACAGTTCTGAGTCGGATTTTTTCCGCAGAAGGGTCTCGATTTGGCTGACCTGTTTGGTTAAGGCAGCAACTGCCTGATAGGGGCGTTCACCCCTTATGTATTGTTCGGCAGTCTGTAGTGAGTCAAACGTACCCAGAATCACTTCTGCCCGTTTGATCGGAAATGCCGTTTCACCCAAGGTCTGGTTTTTATCGGGGGTAAAATTAATAGAATGCGTGATGGTTTCCCGTTCGAAACGCCGACTGGTGGGGGAATAATATTCTGCGCTGAAGGTAAAGGTATTGATATGTTGTTCCTTATCCTGGGGCGGCACCACGATCTTGGCCAGCAGCACATATTCGTCGCCGAGATGCAGTGACGGAATCGTCACAGCGATCTGCTTGGTAGTGTGGGAGAGATGACGGGGGGAGAGGATTTGTGCTATCTCGACACCGTTCTCAGCTTGGAGGGTCAGTTTCGCATCCCGGATAAGCGGCGAACTAATATACACAGTATCTTTTGACAGCCACCCTTGCATGTCGGCCTCGGGGGTGTGGAAATAGGTGGTGCCATGGCCGTTTTCAGCCAGTTTTGCCAGGAAGGCGAAATCCGGTTTTTCCGCAAATGAAATCACTGAGGTGGTGATGGAGCGAGCCTGCAGGATATTGATGATATCCAGACAGTCTTGTTTCTCCTTTTTGTTCAGCCCTTCATGGCCGCCAAGGACCAGAAGGAAATGCTGTTTTTGCCCTGTCGCGGCCGTTTGGGCGAAACTGCGCAGGAATTTCACCAGGTCTCTGGAATTTTCCGCGGGGTGCAGAGCGGGTTTATTATAACTCAGGCGCTTATCCTGGAAGGCGGCATCGATGGTGATGGCCGAACCTTGCGGGAGGTTATCGGCCTGCTGCACCAATTCCCGAGTGATCAGTCCTATCGTCGTGATGTGCTCATTCATGGCGTAGGCTTCATCGTATATCAGGGCGTGTAACTGGAGCGGTTGCTGGACCGGTTGCCGGGTGGTGACACCCACCAACAGGAGGCTGCTCTCACCGGTATTCAGATAGGTGTTGCGCTCGCTGATCAAGTGGAGGCTGAGATCGGTATTGATCGGGCGTTCCAGGTTGTGATGGTACTGGTTGAGGGGGTCGATGGGGTAAGCCTCATCACTTGCGACCAGTCGTTTGTCGCTCACATCCCTGTTGACCATATCCATTACCGCAGTACCTGAGCAAGCGGTCAGCAGAAACACAACCAGGATCAGTGGTGAACGGCGCAAATGCTTCACCCCCGACAAATTCCATGTATGACCCATTTATTACACTCCTGATAGACAGATTAAGTGGTGATAAGGCTGAACCTGACTCGGCAAATTCACTGGCCATTTTAAGGGTAAAATCCTGGAAATTTAAAGGGAAAAATACTGCGGGTAACATTTCTATCGTATGAGTAATCTCGACAGTGGGGGCTGGGGCAGATGGAACATGGTCCGTATTTATCATGTGCTCTTGGTCGGGTTGCCCCAGATTCTAGAAAATTTCTAGATTTCCTCGCTATCTTTATAAAATATATGGAAATTATGCTTGAAAAATCCCACAGGTATTGCACAATATAAGAACCATCCCGGGATAGTGATGCGAATAAGGGGCATTCATGGGGCGAATCGGCCTGTTACTCTATATATGTCTGTGCACGTTTATGGCGTCGGCACAGGCCGCGACCGTGGCGGTGAAGAATATCCGTATGTGGCCCGCACCGGATAACACCCGCCTGGTGTTCGACCTGAGCGGTCCGGTGGAACACTCCCTGTTCATGCTGCACAAGCCCGAGCGCATCGTCATCGACCTGAGCAATGCCGACCTGCAAACCAACCTTGCGCAACTCGATTACAGCAACAGTCATGTCAAGGCCATCCGTTCTGCCCGCCGTAACGGTACCGACACCCGTGTAGTGCTGGATCTGAATAATGATGTCCAGCCCAAGAGTTTTATCCTCAAGCCGCAGCGCGGATACAGCCATCGTCTGGTGATCGATCTGTACGACAAAGCTCAGGTCAATGCCAAACCCAAACCCGTTATTAAAAATCCACCGGCCACCAGTCAGCCGCGTGATGTGCTGATCGCCATCGATGCCGGTCACGGTGGCGATGACCCGGGCGCCATCGGTCGGCGCGGTACCCGGGAAAAGGATGTGGTGCTGGGCATCGCCAAAAAACTCGAAGACCTGATCGCCAAAGAGCGGGGCATGAAACCGGTGATGGTCCGCCGTGGTGATTATTTTGTGCAGCTCAAGCGGCGGGTGGACATTGCCCGCGAACAAAGCGCCGACCTGCTGATCTCCATCCATGCCGATGCCTTTCGCAAGTCCCAGGCCCATGGCTCCTCGGTCTATATTTTGTCCGAGGGCAATGCCAGTAGTGACGCGGCAAAGTTTCTGGCCGACAGTGAAAATGATTCCGATATGATCGGTGGCGTCAGTCTCGACGACAAGGATGATCTGACCAAGATGGTGTTGTTTGATATGGCGCAAAACGCCACCATCGAGGACAGCCACCATCTGGCGAGCAATGTCCTGACCGGTCTGCGCGGCGTGACTCGGCTGCACAAAAACCGCGTCGAACAGGCCGGCTTCCGGGTCCTCAAGGCGCCGGATATCCCCTCGATCCTGGTCGAGACGGCCTTTATCTCCAACCCGACGGAAGAACGCAAGCTCCGCAGCAGCACACACCAGACGGCCCTTGCGCAGGCCATGTTAAAAGGCATCAAGCTGTATTTCCGTAACAACG
>JAHEDB010000243.1 GCA_024641465.1 Chromatiales bacterium
CCAGCGGCAAGCCCCTCAAGACCGACAAATTCGTTATCGAGATTGAAATAGACAACCAGGGTCGTTATTTCGTGAATCAGCAACGTGTCAAGGATAATACCGTCACTACACTGAAGCGGGCTATCCGCCTGACCCAGGGTAAAGAAAAAACGCCGCAACTCATTATCAGTTCTGACCGTAATACTCCCTATCAGTATGTCGTTACCGCAATGGATGCCGCGCGGCAATTAGGTCTGGTCAATCTGACCTTCGCGACAAAGCAAGTGGAAGAATAATAAAAAATATGGTTCATTCACCAGAGCACACCGAAGCGGCAAAGGTCTATCGCCGTCTGTTATCGTATGTCGTTCCGTACTGGAAAATATTCATCCTGTCGGTGATTGGTATGGCCGTGTTTGGTTCGACGGATGCAGCCTTCGCCGCCATTATGAAAACCATCACCGGCGCCGGTTTTGTCGACAAGGACCCCCAGACCATTCGCTGGATCCCGTTCATGATCATCGGTCTGTTTATCGTGCGGGTGATCGCCGGCTTTTTCTCGAACTATGGTATGAGCTGGATCGCACGTAATGTGATTAAGACCCTGCGCGCCAAGATGTTCGACCAGTTATTACGCCTGCCGGTGACCTATTTTGAGACCTCGTCCTCGGGCATCATCTTATCCAAATTAATGTATGACGTGGAGCAGGTCGCCGCCGCATCCTCGCAGGCGATCACTATTCTGATCCGCGATACAGTGACTATCATCGCCCTGATGGGCTGGATGTTTTATATCAGCTGGTCATTGACCCTTATCTTTTTGATTCTGGCGCCGATCCTGGCAGTGGGTATCGTCTTCGTCAGCAAACGCTTTCGCACCCTGGCGAAACGTATTCAGTCTTCGATGGGAAATATATCGCATGTCTCGGAAGAGGCCATCGACGGTCAGCGGGTAATCAAGATCTTTGGCGGGCAGGACTATGAGTCCCGGCAGTTTGCGGTGGTGAATGAGTATAACCGCCGGCAAAATATGAAAATCGCCGCGACCACGGCCATCAGCACGCCCCTGGTGCAGTTGATTGTGGCCATTGCCTTTGCCGTCATCGTCTATCTGGCGACCATGCCTGGCCTGCGGGAAATCATCGGTGTTGATACCTTCGTATCATTCATGATGGCGATGCTGATGCTGATGCAGCCTATCCGGCGCCTGACCAGTGTCAATGCCCTGTTACAGCAGGGTATTGCCGCCTCACAAAGCGTGTTCGACTTTGTCGACATGCCGCAGGAACTGGATGTCGAGGGCAGGGAAATTTCCGGGGTAAAAGGTAATATCGTTTTTGATCACGTCAACTTTGCCTATAGCCAGAGCAACACCAGGGTACTGGACGACGTGAATCTGGAAATCAAGGCCGGTGAGAGTGTCGCCTTTGTCGGTCGATCGGGGGCGGGTAAAACCACCCTGGTAAGTTTGATTCCGCGTTTCTACGAATTGAGCGAAGGCAAGGTTACCCTGGATGGTGTGGATATCCGCGATATCAAGCTGGGCAGTTTGCGTTCTCATATCGCCCTGGTTAGCCAGCATGTTACCCTGTTTAATGACACTATCGCGCATAATATCGCCTATGGTTCGTTGGATACGGCCACCGATGAGGACGTGCTGCGCGCCGCCAGATCGGCCCACGCCATGGAGTTCATTGAGCAGATGCCCGATGGGATAAAAACCCAGGTGGGAGAGGATGGCGTATTATTGTCGGGCGGGCAGCGGCAACGACTGGCCATTGCCCGTGCGATTCTCAAAAATGCACCTATCCTTATTCTGGATGAGGCGACTTCCGCTCTGGATAATGAATCCGAGCGTTATATTCAGCAGGCGCTGGACGAATTGATGAAGGGGCGCACCACCCTGGTAATAGCCCACCGACTTTCCACCATCGAACGTGTCGACAAGATTGTCGTCATGGACAAGGGCAAAATTGTCGAACATGGATCCCATCAGGAATTGCTGGCAAAAGACGCTATGTACGCAAAGCTATATAAAATGCAGTTCCAGGATAATAACCAATAGAAATAAGGGGTAGCAGTTGATTTCGGCGTTAAAAAGAAGGCTCGAATTTAAGCTGTTTCAAATCTGGCAAAGTAAGCAAGGCGCAGCCAAGGTATTGCGGCCGCTATCCTGGTTGTATTGTGCTGTCGTAGTCACCCGTCGCTTGTTGTATTTTTTAAAATTTAAAAAGACTGAAAAGGTCTCGGCGCCGGTGATTGTGATCGGTAATTTGACGGTAGGCGGGACGGGCAAGACACCGCTGGTGACCTGGCTGACAAACTATCTGAAGGAAAATGGCTATCGCCCGGGCATCATCAGTCGTGGCTATGGTGGCAAGGCCAGGCACTGGCCGCAGCAGGTCAGGCCGGATGGCGATCCGGTCGCGGTAGGGGATGAGGCCATTCTGATTTCAAAGCGTACCGCCTGCCCGATGGCCGTTGGCCCGGAACGGGTTATCTCCGGCCAGGAGCTATTACACTATCATCCCGCCTGTAATATTATCATTTCAGATGATGGGCTACAGCACTATGCCCTGCACCGCGATATCGAGGTTGCGGTCATTGATGGCAAACTGCGTTTTGGTAACGGTTATTGTCTGCCGGCAGGCGCCTTGCGTGAACCGATCAAACGCCTGAAGAAAGTCGATTTCATTGTCGCCAACGGTCAGGCAGAAGAGGGTGAGTATGGCATGCACTACACAATTACCGATGCCTACAATCTGCAGAACTCCAAAGAAAGTCGCTCTCTGGCCCAATTCAAAGGCCAGGCGGTACATGCAATTGCCGGTATTGGTCATCCAGATCGATTTTTTAATCAGCTAACTGATCTTGGACTAGAGGTCATCCCCCATCCCTTTCCCGATCACTATTTTTATCGCGAGGAAGAACTGGAGTTTGATGATAGCCATCCGGTTTTGATGACAGAGAAAGATGCGGTAAAATGCAAACGGTTCGCCAAACAGCATCACTGGTATGTGCCGGTTACGGTTGAAGTCCAGGAGGCATTTGGCAAGGCCATTCTGCAAAAACTGAAGGAAATCCAAACCCATGGATAAGAAGTTACTCGATATACTTGCCTGCCCGGTATGCAAAGGCAAGCTACTGTACGATAAGGAACAACAGGAGTTGATCTGCAAAGTCGATCGGCTGGCGTTTCAGATAAAAGACGACATCCCGGTCATGTTGGAGGAAGAGGCCAGACAGCTTGGCGCGGAAGAGGAAGTCTGATTGCAATTTCATGTCATCATACCTGCCCGGTATGCCTCCACACGATTACCCGGAAAACCACTACGCCTGCTGGCCGGCAAACCTATCGTGCAGCATGTGTTCGAGCAGGCGCAAAAGAGCCAGGCCAAGTCGATAATCATTGCGACGGATGATCAACGCATAAGACAGGCGGCGACTGATTTTGGTGCAGAGGTCTGTATGACTTCACCTGCCCACTCCTCGGGCACCGAACGTCTGGCAGAGGTGATCTCGAGCATGGGTTTTTCTGAGGATGACATCATCCTCAATCTACAGGGTGATGAACCGTTGATGCCACCAGTCTGTCTGGATCAGGTGGCGGCATTACTGGTGAATAACACAAATTGTAAAATGGCCAGCCTGTGTGAGCCGATAACCTGCGCCGAAGACCTGTTTAATCCAAATGTCGTGAAAGTCGTGATGAATAAGCTCAGGCACGCGATCTACTTCAGTCGCGCCCCCTTACCCTGGCATCGTGAAGCCTTTCGTGACAATCCCGGAGGCTTACCGGTTGAGCCGGATTTATATTATCGGCACATCGGACTCTATGCCTATCGAGCCGGTTTCATCAAAACCTATTTAAATCTTGAGCCCAGTCCGATTGAAAAGGTCGAACTGCTGGAGCAATTAAGGGTACTCTGGCATGACTATAAAATTGCAATGGATATTGCCAGTGAAGTGCCAGGTCCCGGTATTGATACAGAGGACGATCTGCAAAAAGTCGCCAAATATTTTGCGGCGTGACAATTTTATAGGTTTTGGTTATCTGATATGAAAAAAATAAATGTATTGTTTGTTTGCATGGGCAATATCTGTCGCTCACCCACGGCCGAGGGTGTGTTCCGTCATCTGGTAAAGCAAAATAATCTGGCACATTTGATTCAAACTGACTCCGCAGGAACCCATGCATATCATGTAGGCGAACAGCCAGACAGACGGGCCCAGGCAACCGCGCGCAACAGGGGTATTGAACTGTCGGACTTGCGCGCCAGGCGAGTCATTGCCGGTGATTTTAAAAAGTTTGATTATGTACTTGCGATGGACAGGGACAATTACGCTATTCTGGAAGAGCTTTGCCCGGAGGGTTTCGCAGACAGGTTATCGCTGTTTCTGGATTTTGCGCCTTCACTGACCGAATCGGAAGTCCCTGATCCGTATTACGGTGGACCGAAAGGTTTTGAGGTCGTATTTGATATGGTCGAACATGCTGCCCGGGGCTTATTGCAGGATATACAAAACCGACATCTCAAAT
>JAHEDB010000244.1 GCA_024641465.1 Chromatiales bacterium
TGGCCCACCAGGCGCGTCGTGCCATTTCATCGGTCAGACCCTTGGCATGCACGACGGCGACGATGGCCTCCGGTTCACCCAGTTTTAACAGACTCTCCAGACTTTGATCACGCGCCTGTCCCATACGGGTCCAACGTTTGATGTACACGGGATAACCGCCGGGCGAACCCAATACATGGCTGGAGATCGCCTCCTTGATGGAACGAATGTATTTGTCATTGCGCACATTCGGATTGAGTTTGATCTTCGCCTCGCCCCGATCAGTCAGGCCATAGACGATCATCTTGCCTTCATCGATGCGAATCGCCTGCACGTTCTGACTGAGCAGGACATTGAGGCGCAGGTTATCTTCGTTGGAGAGTGTTTGCATCATTATCGACAGCTTAAAACAAATTGATGGTATGACAAAGTGCTAACCAATTTAATTTAATTGAGTTGGATACGTTGCCCAAAGGGCACAGGTAACTTGCCCTTCACCAGCCACAACACGGGGTAATCCGGCAGGCCAGGCGGGAATTTGCCCTCGGCATCGGTAAAGTAGATCAACAGGTCCGGCCGCCGATCCTGTTTGTTGACCCAGTCAAACACCGGCACAAAGTCGGTACCGCCACCGCCGAGGATCGACTCGGGCAGATTGAATTCTTCCCAGGGCTCGTATTCCCACGGGCAGTCATCGGCCAGCCTGGAGTCACAGGCGATGAGGGTGATGCGGGCGCGGATCTGACCCTTGATGGCATCGATCTCGGCGACAAACTCGCTTAACTCATCCTGGTTGATCGAGCCGCTGGTATCCAGCGCCACCACCAGTTCGGTCTGGGAACTGCGCAGGCTGGGAAAGATCGCCGGATCGCCGCGCCGTGTAGACGGACGCGTATAGCTGTAGTCATCCCGCGCGAGGCCGGTCATATAACGGGCCAGCAACATGCGCCACGGCAGTCGCGGTTGCAGCAGAAAATCCACCAGCCGCGCCATGTCACCATCCATCTTGCCGGCCTGCATGGCCTGTTGCGCCGCGCCGGCCAGGCGTTGTTGCCACTGTATATGCAACGATTCACGCTCTTCATGACCCAGCGGTGGGGGCTGGGTGGCGCCATCGCTCTGTCCGCCCTGTTGATCCGGATCCTGTTGCGGCTGGCTGCCACCTTGCGGTGGTGGCTGGTCGCCCTGCTGCCCCTGCTCGGCCTGATCCGGCTGCTGCGGTTTTTGTGACGGCGGATTGTTCTGCCGGTTCTGTGACGATGACTCGTTGTCGTCATAGATATGCTGATCGAGGGTCTCCTGATCTTCATTATCCTGTATATAAGGATAGATCTCCTCGGCGGTCATCCCCTCGTAAGTCTTTTCAGAGAGGCTTCCCGGTGGCGCCTTAAGCCCTTCCTTGATCAGGATTGGATTGATGGCGTAATCACAAGCGATGTCCCAGCGGTGTTTAAGGCGGTGTTCGCGCCGCGCAAAATGGGACAGCGCACAGTGCAGGGCCTCATGGGCGAGAATAAACTCGGTTTCGCTGAGGCTGAGTTGTTCAATGTATTCGGGATTGTAATAAAACGAGCGGGCATCGGTGGCGGTGGTCTTACACCACTCCGAGTTCGCCGCGATGATCGGCAGACGTAGCACCAGGGCACCGAGAAAGGGCTTGTCGATGATCAGACGGGTGCGGGCCGCGGCTAATTTTGTTTCATTATCCTGCTTCATTATCTGCCAAAGGCCTTACTGCTTAACAAGACCGTCATTGCGAGGAGTGTCTTTCACGACGAAGCAACCTCCATCCAGATACGCGTTAAACAAATATTGAACTGTCACCATCATTCCTGGTATTGACCTATTCAACCCTCGTACAACATCAGATCCGCAATGGCATTCGACCAGGCGGTAAACTCGGGCACGCTGAACAGCAGTTCACCGATTGCCCGGTGCATGTCGGACACCAGCATGACGCCCATCTCACGCTGCGGGAAACGACCTGCGTAGGTGAGGATGTGGCCAATCACGGTTTTAACATCCTTGCTTTCACGCGCGCGGATCGCCCGGCCTACCAGAGAAGAGGCCACGGCATATTGCAGGTCGATCTCTTTCGGCACCGACACCTCTTCACCACGCAAAATCGCGTCGATATCGGGCATCTGATCCAGGTTGGCGATAAAGGCATTCAGCTCGATACCCGCCGCCGGGCCGATACAGGCCTGTAGCGTGCCGAGCAATAACTCGGCATGGTCATGAAACTTTTGCAAGCCGCGGTGGGCAAATTCCCAGGAACGGGGCGAGGGAAAGGCCGTCGGGTTATGCGCCGGATCAAACTCGAACAACAGTTCGGGGCGAAAGCGCACGAAGGCGATGACGCGATCATCAATGCCATTCTGGTAGGCCCAGGCCACCCAGTCATCGACGTTCAGATCAAAATCAAAATGGGAAAAACGGTTAGCCAGCGGCGACGGCATACTATAGGTCACGCCGCGATCCCCCTGCCGGTTACCGGCGGCGAAGATCGCCCAACCGGCGGGGATCTCATAGGCACCGAGACGACGATCCAGGATCAACTGATAGGCCGCGGCCGAAACACTGGGCGGTGCCGAGGTGATCTCGTCGAGGAATAAAATACCTTCCTGGCCATGGCGTTTGGCATCGGGCAACATGGCCGGGATGGCCCATTCCACCAGTTCATTGTTGCGAAACGGGATGCCGCGCAGGTCACTGGGTTCCATTTGCGAGAGCCGGATATCAATCAGCGGCACGGCATGGCGCACGGCGATCTGCGCAATGATCTGCGACTTGCCCACCCCCGGCGGCCCCCACAACATCACCGGGGTATGATGGCCGGTACGGGTACTCAAAAATTCCTGATCCAGGACTTTACTCAAATGGGCGGGACGCATAAATCACCAACTCGACTTTTATAGTTATCGTGAAATGAAAATAATTCGTCGTCTACGAATAATTTTAGTACTCTATCAGGCATAGACTGATATCGCACCTTTAGAAAGGATCAAAACCCGGCCAGGGCATACCACTTCTTCGCCTCTTCCGGATCCTTCTCCACCCCCCGACCTTCTTCATACATCATCGCCAGGGTGGTTTGCGAACCGACCATACCCTGCGCCGCTGCCAGTTTGAACCACTTGATGGCCTCGACCGGGTCTTTGTCGACACACTCACCTTCCATGTACATGAAACCCAGACCATGCTGCGCCAGGGCGTGGCCCTGGTCTGCCGCCGCCTTCATCCATTTCAGGGCCTGTACAGGATTGACCGCCAGACCCAGACCGTTCTGATACATAATGGCCAGCCGGTGCTGTGCGTCGGCATTACCCTGCTCAGCAAATGGGCCCAGCAACTGGCAGGCGCGGCCAAAGTGCTTGGCCTCAAAGGCCGACATGGCGCTGTTAAAATCAACATCGTTTAATTCAGTCATGGCCTCGGCCTCCTGTTTCAATCATTAGGGAATATTAACAAATGCTTATGATTATTACTTATTTGGGCTAAATAGTAAATACCATTCTAAATCACTCAGGTATTATTCATTAAACCTATCAATAACTAATGGCCGCAACCGGTATTTCCCATACCCCTCTATCGGGATATACAGCCACACTGGCGGCTTGGCTATACTCCCCAAGTTCCAAATTCCGGTGCTGTCCTTCATCACAGCGGCAAATCCGGTCTGGTACATTTTAAGGAAAAACGGGACCTGAGTGGGATAGTTTGCTATATTCCCCCGCTCACAGCCTGCCAATAGGAAATACAGTCCCGGCAGGCAACTACTGCGTAAACAGTAAATGATTTTGGATTCCGATAAGGCAGGCAACACCCGCCTTATTGAATGAGACAAGCTACAGAATTGAAGCTAGAGGAGAAAACCTATGCATAACTTAGATGTTTATCACAAGACTGTTGTTGAAATGGAAAAGGCCGGTGTTGATCCCGAATACCTGCAGGGCTGGCAAGGTGGCTTCCTGATCAATCCTCGCCGTGAAGAACAGCGTGTTAACGACGCATACAATGCCGGTTACGAAGACGGCAGCGAAGGCGTTACTGATAACTTCAAATCATGGGTTAAATAAGCCCGGTATTTGACTTCAGGTTATAGCAAAACGGCGGGTTTAACCCGCCGTTTTTGTTTTAGGGTAGGCCTTGCCCACCGACGACTACATAAACAGATTGGGCAGTGACTTATCGAGTGTCCGGCACATATCCGGCACCTCGATATCGATGATCTGCGCAGTGACCCATTTCTTGTTTTTCTCACCCATCAACTTCGTAACGTGATCGCCAAATAAGCGGCGCATAACAAAACTCGCCCCTTCTTCTTCGCTATAGGCACAGTCTGAATATTCATCGAGTCGCTGGTTCAGCATATCGATAAAGGTCTGTCGGTAATCACCGGGGCCTTCGATATCACGCCGATTGTCCTCCATGTGCTTGGCTGATTTGAGGGCCAGTGCCACCATAAAGCGCTGGCGGTCTTCCGGGCTGAATCGTTCAATCGTCATGCGGTCGATGATATGGATGGTAAAGGCCAGA
>JAHEDB010000245.1 GCA_024641465.1 Chromatiales bacterium
CTCATTTCTGCCATAAGAGAAAACCTCACTCTTGAGTAGTTAGCCTGATAATCGGTTGGATGATTATCAGGCTAACAAAAAATATACCACAACCTCACCTGACTATACGAGTTCTTGCAGCGCAAGATTAATATATTTATCGTATCGGTTTTATTAGTATATTAGCGTAAATTACTTTACCTTAAATCAGACAATGTACTCTCAGCATATTGCAAGCATGTTCGTCACTACATCGCAGACAGGCAGTAGGTTATTCATAGAGGCAATGGTCATCCAATTGGGTAAAATATATACAATCTGCTTTGTGACAGTTTCATGAATAATCGTTGCGGCTAAAAGTAGGCCCGAATTTCAATATTTAACACACTCGGGTAAGAGCCAAATTCACTCCTCGCATTTGAACCTGTGGCGCCTTTACCGCCAGGCACCGTTAAACTCACCGCCAGTTCACTCTCGTTAGCCAGAGAATAGATGGCATTCAGGCTATATAACACCGAGTGATCTATCGGGTTATGCACGATCGTGAATTGTCCGGATAATAGTGGAGTAAATTCATAGCTTATCCCCAGTGCCTGATAACGACGGGCAGGATAGGCCTGCTGCATATCATATTTAGCGACCTCCATCGCACCCGCACCGTTATAATACTGCTCAACCTGCACCATCAGGCTGTTTTCCCAACGATGCTCCAGACCGAGGCTGAATCTTGCTTGATCTGCAACATCATCATCCAGCGTGTCCAGTCTGTGTCCCTCGGCGCGCACTCCCAGCCAGTTAAACAACTCACCGGAGAGCGAGCCGCCCAGTATCCTGCTCCGCCTCACCTTGCCGGTAATGAGACCCCACTCAAAACCCGCCAGATTGGCTATATAGCGAGCCAGATAGGAATTCCGCTCTGCAGCAGGCTCATCACCCCATCCGGAAACAGAACCTGCCAGTGGCTGATATCCCTGTACCGCAATCACCGAAAAACTGCTTAACTCACCCAGCGCTATTTCACCCCGTACGGCATCGACACCGGGTTTGTAAACACGATAAAAAGTCTGCGCGGCAAATGGCGCAAAAAAGTCATTGGGGCTGAAAAAGAATGTCGTGGCCAGATTGATCGGTTGTCGTCCGACAGTGATATCGACAAGGTTTGACGACCAATGGGCATTTAGCCTGTCGATAGCCAGATGTGCATACTCGTCATCCGTCACACTCCATTCCAGGGCACCACTGCGCTCCACATCCAGCGCCGTTCCCAGCCTACCCTGACTGACCAGTGACTTCGATATATACGTCTGATAGGCATTGAATTCAAATAACCAGTTTTGCTGATAGTGCGACTGGGCTATCAGCCGCATCAGCCCACCCATCGCCTGATCATCCTGTTGATCATTTAACGGTGGATTGGCCGGTTTATGACTGGCGACGACAAAACCACGCAGCAGCAAGCGTGCATCCCCCCGGCTTTGTTCATCCTGCCAGATATATAAGGCCGCTGCACCTTGTGTGTAAAACAACAGACTCGCAACGATTATGACCCGGCGCCATTTCACGCCCTGGCCTCATCGCTTTCTATTCGTCCGTCACGCAGACGGATCAGACGTCGCGCCCGATCCATAACGCGCTGATCATGGGTCGAAAACAGAAAACTGATACCTTCTTCTTTATTCAATTTTTGCATCAGGTCGAGCAGGGCATCAGCGGTAATCGAATCGACGTTGGCGGTGGGTTCATCGGCCAACACGATCGCCGGCCGGGTGACAATCGCACGGGCGATCGCCACGCGTTGCTGTTGCCCGCCCGACATTTCATCGGGACGCCGGTGTTCCAGCCCCTCCAGTCCCACCTCTTTCAGGGTCGACATCACCCGTGAATGACAGTCACGTTCCGGCACACCTTGCAGCTTCAGAACAAACTCGGCATTTTCATAGGCCGTCATCACCGGGATCAGGTTGTAGGCCTGAAACACAAAACCGATCCTATCCCGGCGAATACGCGCCACCTCACTGCGACTCAGGCTGGCCAGGTCCCGCTCCTCCAATAACACCCGACCGCGGGTCGGCACATCCAGTCCACCGATCATATTGAGGATCGTGGTCTTGCCAGAGCCGGACGGGCCGCACAGCGCGCAAAAATCCCCGGTATCGATCTCCAGCGAGACATCATCCACCGCCCGCACCTCCAGCTTGCCCTGCTGATAGATCTTGCTGACGGATTCGAGGCGGACGATGTCCTGTATCTCGGGGTTATTCGTGTGTAGCTGTATAGTCATATCAACACCTAAAACCTTTTGCACCACCAAGGCGCCAAGACACCAAGTTTTTATAACATGCTCTTGTTGTTATAAATCATCCCGCTAACACCCAGATAAAAAATCCATTTTTATTAATCATTATTACACGGCTACAACTGTTTACTCTTAAATCTCCGATAACCGTTTTTTTTGGAGCCTTGGCGTCTTGGTGGTGAACGTTTTTAAATCGTCCGTAAACTCTCGATCGGCGGTATCCGCCCCGCCCGCCACGCCGGATACAAGCCGGACAGCAGGGCCAGCCCAAACACCGTGGAGAGGATCGCGGTGATGCTCGCGACATGCAGACGAATGCGGATGATCGGGTCAATCAGGACGCCCGATATAGTGTAATCCTCACCACCGATCAAGCCGCTGAAATCAATCCCATAGGTATCCAGGTACCAGTACCACGGCGCGGTGACCAGCACGCCTATCGCCAGCCCAATCAGCGCCAGCCAGACCGATTCCACCAAGACCAGATGAAACAACTGGCGGGCCGACATGCCGATGGCCATCATTACGCCGAATTCACGACTGCGCTCCAGTACGCTCATCAACAGGGTATTCAACACCCCGGCGGCGATCAGCAGGGCCACCAGGAACTGGCTGATGTAGTTACTGCTGGAATCCAGGGTAATCATCCCGGCCAGGTCCGCCTGGGTCTGCCGCCAGCTCAGCACCTCCCGCTCAGGGCCGCCCACTTGCCGCTCTAGCCGCTCCCGCAGTTGCCCGGCCTGACGTTGTTGCCTGAGCATCACCGCCAGCAGGGTCGCCTCATCGGCGCCATAGGCCAGCACCTTGCGCACCCGGTCGATGGGCAACAGCACCAAACCGGTGTCGATTTCACTCACCCCCGTGGCAAATATGCCGCTGACGCGCGCGATCTCGCTGACAATCTCGCCGTGGGCATCGGTCGTGGTATACACCAGTTTTTTGCCCAGCCGCAGATTCAGCTTCTGCGCCAGTTTGCGCCCGACCACGACCCCATTGCCATCGGCACCGGGAAACAGACGGCCCTCGACCAGGGAGCGAATCAGCAGATTGTAAGCAGCCGATTCCCGGCGTGGGTCGATGGCCAGAAACATCCCGCCCACGCTCTTTACGGCGCTGGCAAACATCGCCTGGCCAGTGATGCGCACCAGGACATCACTCACCCCAGCCTCGGCCAAAACCTGCTCCCGCAGCCTAGCAGAATCCGCCAGCCGTTTATCGAGGGTCGGGGTTCGGTTATAACCCTGCGGTTCGATGGTCACATGCCCGAAACCGGTGGCGGCGCTGGCATCGATCATATTGCCGTACATGTAGACCGCCATACCGGTAAAGGTCGCCGCCAACAACACACCGAAGCCAATCGAAGAGGCCGTAATCAGGGTCCGCCGACGGCGTCGCCAGACATTGCGCCAGGCCATCTGTGCCAGGTTCATAAAAATCCTTAAACCGCCAAGGCGCCAAGAACGCCAAGGTTTTTTTATTAATGTTTATTCATGCTCTTAAATCTTAATCCGCTTGCATGCGCTTTGTTGTACTAAAACCTAATATTAAATATTTTCTTGGTGCCTTGGCGTCTTGGTGGTTAATATATTTTCTTGATACAACCACTACCGATAATGAATCGCCTTGACCGGCCGAATCATCGCCGCCTTGATGGCCGGGTACAGCACCGCGATGCAGGCCATGATTAATAATGTTACCAATGGGGCAACGACGGCACGCGGTGTCACATCGGCGCGCCAGATGGGGTCGAAGGCGACACCGGCAAAACTGATCCCGCTGGAGATCGTGCTGAGGTCGATACCATGTTGCTCAAAATAAAATGACAGAGGCAGACCAAATAGCAGCGCCAACACCAGCGCTATCAGCGTCTGGATCAGGGTCTCGGCATACACCAGGGTAAATAATTGCACTGGCCCAAAACCGATGGCCTTCATCACCCCAAACTGCCGGATTCGCTCGAACACGCTCATCAGCATGGCGTTTAACACCACCATCGCCACTGCGACATAGGTGATCACCAGCATGATGTAGATGTTCAGGTCCGCCATATTGAGGATCTCGGCGATCAGCGGTTGTAATTCGCGCCAGTTCTTCACTTCATAGTCGGGAAACATTTTGCTAACCTGTTCGCCGGCCTGCCCGATATCCTGTTTGCGGTCCTGTCGCAGGATCACCACCTCGTGCACCCCGTCCGCCAGCCCCATTAGCGTCCTGAAACTGCTATCCAGCATAAAAAA
>JAHEDB010000008.1 GCA_024641465.1 Chromatiales bacterium
CTCCGACAACGACATTGCTCACATTCAGCGGCAACTGTCCCGAATTAGTCAATGTCACCGTAGCCGACGATGTGTTGCCCACCTCCACGTCAGGGAAATTGATTATGAGATCATCGGCCGGGCTTAGTGAATCCGTTACTACGATATCAGGCGACAAGGCAAACTCATAGGCACCAATATCGCAAAGCGCTGTGCCATCATCATCGCCATCCTCAGGCCGTATGCTGCCGCGCTGATCCACGGTGAGAAGCGCACCGTTGTGGTCAAGGCAACCCGCCGGATTGCCCGCATCAATGGCCGGGCTGCCTGCCAGCAGGGCATGAGTGGGACTGGTACCGCCGTTGTCCTGTAGAGGCCCAAGCAGTGGATTGACGCCGGGTCGATCCGACGGATCCACAAAGGTGCAGGTATTGTCGCTATCCAGGTTCCAGCCCGTGTCTGTCACTATATGGCCAAAGGCAATCGCGCAATCAGCGGCGCCATTATTGGCGATGATGGTATGGGCCAGGGTGGCGGTTTGCGCATGCGCATAACCGACAGCGCCGTTGGATGCAATGGTCACATTGCGAAAGTGACTGTTTACACCGCTACCAAATGTATTCTGGATACCAATACCGGCATTGCCACTGATAGTCGTGTTGGAAAAGATAGCGGTCCCCTGTTGAACAATACCGCCGACACCCAGGCTATCGTGGTTGCCGCTGATGGCACTGCCGGTTATTGTCATTATGCCATTGTTAAAAATACCACCCGCCAAGCCCGCGGTTGCGGTGTTTGTCTGCACCGTGCTGTTGGTCAGGATCAGATTGGCGGAACCAACGTAGAAACCACCGCTTTGATTGGCGGTATTCGAGTTGATCGTTACATTATCGGCACTGAGCAGACCCGTGTTCATAAACGCCCCACCCCCCTCCAGGGCGGTATTACCGGCAATGCTGCTGTTGTGCAACGTGAAGGTACCCTCACCATACAAGCCGCCGCCGTTACCCCCGGCATGATTGGTATTGATCTGGCTGTCGCTAACTGACACGACCCCATCATTGGTGAACAGCCCCGCACCATCCAGACTGGTGCTGTTGTCAGAAATACTGCTTGCCGTGATGGTCGTGGTACCATTGAAATCATACAGTCCGCCACCCGAACCGGCCTTATTGCCGGCCAGCTCCGCGGCAGTGATAGTGACCGTTCCCTGCTGGTTGAAAAGCCCGCCGCCACCGGCGCTTGCCGTATTACCCGAAATAGCGCTCTGTGTAATACTTAGTTCACCACCGTTATAAATCCCACCACCATTGCCCGCCGAGGTATTAGCCATGATGGCGCTGGAATCAATGTTGAGCGTGGCGGAGCCGTAATTATAGATACCCGCGCCATCACCGCCGGATATGTTGACGCTTATCACCACATCGCCAAGTGTCAACTTGCTACGATTATAAATACCGCCACCGTCATCGCCACCGGAGTCACCATTTTGTATCGTAACTCCGTTAATGTTGATCACAGCAGAGGAACCAGTGCGAACATCAAATACCCGCTCGATCTTGCCGCCATCGATGATGGTCGTATCACTACCCGCTCCGTTGATGGTCACGGCATCCTGGATGTCCAGGTCACCTGCAAAGGAGGCCTCATCAGCACCCGTTCTAGTCAAGATATAGGTGCCTGCGGGGAGGCTGATAGTGTCGGCCCCGCTTCCAGCCGCACATGAATCCACTTTGGTATTCGAATTGGCCGCAATAATGGCTTCACGCAGGGAGCACTTGTCGTTATTAACAGCCGGATCATCATCCAATGTTTCGTTCACCGAAATGGTCACCGCCTGACTTGATACGATGCTCAAGAGTGACAAGACAAGAACAAAAACCGGTTGATAAAATATTTTCATGATACACCCCCAGTAATCGCTGCATGGTTGTTAACGTTACAACTTCACACGTCATTCACGCCCTCGTGACTCCGTATTATTTCTGGGACAGTACAAGGAAACCAATTGCCAGCTATTTATCCATCAGGCTCAACATCAGCACCAGCACTATAAATAACCGTAACAAGATGCTTAACTGTCGATGCAACTCCCGCCTGCCACACGGTCTGCCCATCAGCATCCTATAAATCTCACGCTGCCTGACATTACGATTCACCACCTCGTTTGATGACCGTGCGACACGCCTGCTGCGTTTCAGCAGCAGGGTAATCTGATTCAACCAGGTAGTAGTTACATGACTATTACGCTCATGTACTTGCCATACCCCTGTTCGATGTTGCATTGCTTTCACTCCCGGGTTAAAAACATGCCAATACGTATTTTCTAACATGGCGGAGGTTACAGATAAGTTACAGTAACTGCCTTCAGGGATATTTTCTGTTTTCTGGGATGTCCCGTTGGTCTTCCCCCTTACCCTTATTCGTTCAATGTCAACGACGAAAATCAAGATCCCATCAAACCTGCACCATCTTCGAAAAGAATTATTGATTCCTGACATCCCAAACAGTAAAGGTAACAGGGGTCAAATAGTGAGCCTACCAGGAGCATATCATCCCCGCATCCGGCCACTACAAGTGGTGGTGTAGTCGGTTAGAAACGCATTCGATATATCATGACAGCCTGTCCGATATCCCCCTGCACGGAGATAGTATGCTGGTAGAGTCTGTCATGACCTGGGAATGCATTGGCAGATGAGGCAGAAGACGGGGGTATCCAGACATCCACCATCTCCCATACCCGGAACGATAAGAATCCGATCAACCCCACCGCCCCCAAATCACCGCATACCGGGCTGCCGCCTCCACCACAATCGCCCGTCAGTGCACCCGCCACTAACACGGCCAATGAGGTTACTTCTCCATAGGCAAACATCTCTCCCTTGCCTTCGTAGCGCCTTTGAATCGCATGACCAGTACCAAAACCGATAAACGTACCCGCCAGACCACCCCAGACGTATCTCGACGTTGGCAAGCTATTTTCCTGTGCTTTTGCGACCTGGGCATCTGCGACGGCCATTATTTCGGAATATTGGTTATTCGCCGCTACGCTTGCAGGTAAAACACATATCAATGCCAACAGGGCACCACAAATGTATTTCATGACTGCGACCCCTTTATGAAGTATCTGAATTGATCATTTATCATGGGTCAGATTACAAACAGCTTACAGCCGGTATTTTTCCTCGCAACTTCCAACATCATTACCCAATCCACCGGCCCCTCAATTATTACTACAACACCTGACATGCCGATGAAATATATTCGCTGTACAATCCCCCACATTCTCGACAACAACTCAAATACATCTACCTCATCAACATAAAAGACTTCCTGCCAACGGAATGCAGATAAGAGTATGAGATTGCTCACGCCAAAAATAATCATCAAAACGAGCAGCACACCTTAGTGGAGTAGAATCATGATTTATATCCTGCCCCATCATCGGCTAGCCGCTTATTGAAAAACCAGGGCCACGGCAGAACAAAGGTCGAAAAGCCGGGTTTTGAACAAGGACGTTCATAATTCGACAAGACAAGTGATGGGCGCGTGAGAAAAACTCAGATTGGGCTCGGCCTTGCTAATTCGCTCACAACCGAACAGGTCACAAGCGTGACGTTGGAACTGCAAATTTATCGTGTTTAAGAAAAACGGAGTTTACATGCAAAAATCCACACATGATAAATACTGCCAATACAGGAGAGGCTTCAGGGTGCCATCATATTTTTTTGAACATGCGCTGAGGGCTTCGGCTCATACTGGATGTAGCGTGCATCATTCCAGCGGTTTAGAATCCGCCAAATGACCGCTGTTTCGGAATTATTTTTTCCGGTGATTTCTGATTACTCACGTCTGATTGATTTTCGGTATTTTTCTGCTGTGTTGTTTCTGCAAGCCTTCTGTTTTTCAGGTCTGCAATGGTTTGCTGGGTTGAGGCAAGCTTGGGGTGCTCAGGTGAAATTTTACTGGCGCTGCGTACGTAGGCGTCGGCGGTGTCAAAACTGGATTTTTTGGCCTTGCTCACTGCAAGTCCAAGATATTTTTCGGCCACACGATCGACACCCTTTTTTGCCGTTTTATTATCGGCATCCATGCCTAGAACTTGTTGATATGAGCTGTAGGCATCTTTCAGGCTGTTTTTTTGTAGCGACGCCTCTGCCGTAGCGATAAGGCGATTGATCTTTTGTTCTGTATCGTGTGTTTTTTTGGCCTTGTCTCGCATCACCAGCGCCAGTTTTTCCTTTTCCGCTGCCTTTCGTTCACGTTCTCTTTTTTCCTGGGCCAGCTTTTCTTGCTGCGCCGCCCGCCGCTCACGCTCGGCATTGTCCCTGGCCAATCGATCTTTTTCTGTCTGTTCCGCCTTTGCCCGTTCGATGGCCTGGCGTTCCTGGGCTTCTTTTCTGGCACGTTCTTCTTCGATACGAATCAGATTAGCCAGCTGCCTGTCCTGTTTACTTTGTTTTTCCTGTTTAACTTTTGCCAGCTCCCTGGGTGGCGGCTTATTATCCGGCAAATTGCTAAATAGAACCGCACTGACGGTAGAGACAAGGACAAAGGCGCCAATCGCCAACGCATATTTTTTTTCCGCCAGCCCATTAAATCCAAAATTCTTTTTAGGTACATACAGGACAGTTTCGGCTGCATGTGCTTCGTTGCTGACTTTAGGTGGGATAATCCGCGTCGCAAGGTCCGGGGTCATGCGTATTTCGATGCGCTCGATATCCCGGATGATATCCGCGGCACACTGGTACCGATCACCGGCGTTCTTGGCCAGCAATTTATCCAGCAGCAGCTGAAAGATAACAAGTTTCCCCGTTAGCTCGGGAATGGGATCGTTGACATGTTTATACATGATCGCAACGATCGAGTCGGCACGATAGGGCACTACCCCGGTCAACATTTCGTAGAAGACGATACCCAGGCTATAGATATCCGAGTTGGATTTGATCTCGATGCCCTGGGCCTGCTCGGGGCTCATATAATGGGGGGTACCGATGATGGTACCGACTTCCGTCATGCGGGTATCCGACAGTTCCGCACGAGCCACACCAAAGTCGGTGATCACTGGTGAGCCATCCTCCCGGAAAAGGATATTTTCCGGCTTGATATCGCGATGGATAAAGCCCTTATCATGGGCGAACTTCAGTCCCATCGCCATCTGCTTCAAGTAAGACAATGCCTTGGCCGGTTCAATACCCGCTTTGATCTTATCCCCGAGCGATTCGCCCGGCAGATACTCCATGGCGATGTAGTGATAACCCTGGTGTACGTTGACATCAAAGATGGTGATGATGTTTGGGTGATTCAACCTGGCGACGATGCGCGCCTCACGCAGGAAACGATCGCTAAAGGCCGGATCAGCAGACAGGTTGGGATACATGAGCTTAATCGCGACATGTCTGTCCAGCCCCTCATGCAGGGCGAGATAAACACGTGCCATGCCGCCACGTCCCAGTTCGTTAAGAAGTTTGTAACCAGGCAGTTCAATCATGAGTTGTCTTCCTTGCTATGCTTGATTGCATACGTAACATTTCACACCGCGAGACTATCAAAACCTGCGCGGCATTGTCGGTGAATTTTCTGATACCTGTTAGCCGCTGCCTAGAAATCCATATAAAAGGCCGCATCTACACCCAGTATCGACTCATTAACATCAACCACCGTGGCGAAATCGCTAAAACTATAACTTTGGTAAAACCCACGCAACTGTATACCGGAATTATGACTGAGTGGCCGGTTATAAGCCGCACTAAAACTTAAACCAGTTGCCTTGCCTGAATCTTTCAAGGTTTTTGTATCATAGACATCACCGGTCATGAAGGCCAGCGCACCATTGAATGACATTGACGCACCATTATTAAGACCTATCGATTTACCAGCACCGCCAAACAAACCATAAGCCTCGAACGTCAGGCTATAGCCAGGAAGATTACCCTGAAACAATTCTGATTTACCATATTTATAACCACCAAATACAGACCAGCCTTGCTCCAGTAAATAACCGGCCGTTAAGGTTGAATCAGTTCGTTCGAAGTCCCCTTCAAACTTTGGCCAGTCATGTGTTGCATTTATACTCATGCTGCCTGATGCATCAAAATACAGATCGCCGGTTGCATAGGTTATACCGGCGCCTGCGGCCAGATATTGACTCGTGGCATCCGGAGTTGTTGAACCGGAACCAGAAAGGGTGAGACCGTAGGATGAATATCCCAATGAAGCGCGGGCACGAAGCAGGCTGTCGCCTTCGGCATAGACCTGCTGACCTGACAACAGACACGCGCTTACTGCCAGACAACCCCCGACTATTTTTTCCTTCATAACCAAACTCCTTGTATAGATGTTAGATAGTTAATTCAGCGTACTGACACAAGTCGTTCAGGTAGTCCCCGCTGTTCGGGGTAATGCCATGATACAACCTGGAAAATCCATTATTTTAGTATTGTTAAGCATATTTTCTCAGAAGCATGTCACCATCTTATTATTTTTCAAATTTATATGAAACTCTCAATATTACCCAAATAGGACGAATGGCTAATCCAACCACCCAAAAAAAAGCCCCGTCATTGCTGACGGGGCCTTCTGTTTCGCTGTTGCGAGCGAGGTGGGGTTAAAGCACAGGGCGTGCTACATCATGCCGCCCATGCCACCCATACCACCGCCCATACCACCCATATCATGAGCGCCGCCCTTTTCATCAGGGATGTCGGCGACCATGGCTTCGGTGGTGATCATCAGGCCGGCAACCGAGGCGGCGTTCTGCAGGGCAGTACGCGTTACCTTGGTCGGGTCGAGGATACCGAACTTGATCATATCGCCATACTCACCGGTAGCGGCGTTATAACCAAAGTTGTCCTTACCTTCGTATACCTTGTTGACCACAACGGAAGGTTCGGCGCCGGCATTGGCGACGATCTGGCGCAGGGGTTCTTCCATGGCGCGACGGGCGATGTTAACACCGACGTCCTGATCATGGTTGTCACCCTTCAGACCCTTGACGGCCGCCAGGGCGCGGATCAGGGCAACACCACCACCGGGCACCACGCCTTCTTCCACCGCTGCACGCGTGGCGTGCAGGGCATCTTCAACGCGGGCCTTCTTTTCTTTCATTTCAACTTCAGTCGCGGCGCCGACCTTGATGACGGCAACACCGCCAGCCAGTTTGGCAACACGTTCCTGGAGTTTTTCCTTGTCATAATCAGAGGACGCCTCTTCGATCTGGGCGCGAACCTGTTTGACGCGTTCTTCGATTTCGTTTGGCTTGCCAGCGCCATCAATGATGGTGGTTTCTTCCTTGGTGATCTGGATCTTCTTGGCATTACCCAGGTCATCAAGGGTGGCCTTTTCCAGTGACAGACCGACTTCTTCGGAGATCACGGTAGCGCCGGTGAGAATGGCAAGATCCTGCAGCATGGCCTTACGACGGTCACCAAAGCCAGGGGCCTTGACCGCAGCAACCTTGACGATACCACGGATGTTGTTCACCACCAGGGTCGCGAGGGCTTCGCCTTCAACGTCTTCGGCAACAATCAACATCGGCTTGCCAGACTTGGCAACGCCTTCCAGCACCGGCAGCAATTCACGGATATTGCTGATCTTCTTGTCGTACAACAGGATATAGGGGTCTTCCAGTTCAGCACTCATGCTGGCCTGGTTGTTGACGAAGTACGGTGACAGATAACCACGGTCAAACTGCATACCTTCAACCACGTCCAGTTCATTTTCCAGCCCACTGCCTTCTTCAACCGTGATAACACCTTCTTTACCGACTTTGCCCATGGCTTCGGCAATGATGTTGCCGATGGACTCATCAGAGTTGGCAGAGATCGTACCGACCTGGGCAATCGCCTTGTCATCGGTGCAGGGCTTGGACATTTTTTTCAGTTCTTCAACCGTGGCGAGGACTGCTTTATCAATACCACGTTTCAGATCCATCGGGTTCATGCCGGCGGCAACGGCCTTCATGCCTTCGACGACGATAGACTGTGCCAGAACGGTCGCCGTGGTGGTGCCGTCACCGGCGATGTCAGATGTATGGCTGGAAACTTCCTTGACCATCTGTGCGCCCATGTTTTCGAACTTGTCTTTCAGTTCGATTTCTTTGGCAACGGACACGCCGTCTTTGGTGATGGTCGGCGCGCCGAAGCTCTTGTCCAGAACCACGTTGCGGCCCTTGGGGCCCAGGGTTACCTTGACGGCATTGGCCAGGATGTTCACACCGGCCAGCATGCGCAGGCGGGCGTCAGTACCAAAATTGACTTCTTTTGCACTCATTGATGTATTCCTCTGTTAAATCTTGTTTGTTAGCTGTGTTGAGTCTGCCGTGGCTTATTCAACGATGCCCATGATGTCTTCTTCGCGCATGACCAGCAGTTCTTCGCCGTCGACCTTTACTTCGGTACCGGAGTATTTGCCGAACAGGATCTTGTCGCCGGCTTTAACATCGAGGGGGCGCAGGTCACCGGAATCGGTGATCTTGCCATTGCCCACAGCGATAACTTCACCCTGCATGGGTTTTTCGGTAGCGGTGTCGGGAATGACGATACCACCGGCGGTGGTGCGTTCTTCTGCCATACGGCGAACAATCACACGGTCATGCAATGGACGGATTTTCATACTTTCCTCTCCTAAATATGTCAATAAATTCAAAAACTAAGACCAGACAGCCAAATTGGCCTGAAGGTTAAATTCGAGCACCCGGTTAGCACTCATCTTCAATGAGTGCTAATAATAGCGGGCAAGCTTTGCCTGTCAAGAGATGGGGATGAGATTCAGGTTTTCAATCGACAAGCGGGATGTTTCGACTTATTCATCCAGCTTTTTGTATTCCCCATTATAGGTGTGCGTATCATCAGGGGCACGGCCACCGCTGCGGCTGGTATGAGTTTGGTGCGCACCGGCACTCATCCAGACGCCACGGGTGAGGATCTGTACTGCCAGATATTGGCGTAAGGGGGGAAATAACAGCGCAAAACCCACGGCATCGGTGAAAAACCCCGGGGTCAGCAGCAGGGCCCCGGCAAACAACAAAAAGGCGCCTTCGATCATGGGGATAGCCGGGGGTTCACCGCGAGCGGCACTTTCCTGCAAACGCCGGATGGTCGTAATGCCCTGTAGCCGCAGCAGACTGGCGCCGATTACTGCGGTCAGTATCACGATAAAAACGGTCCACAGGGCGCCGATCAGGCTGCCGACCTTGAGCAGCAGATATATCTCCAGGACGGGAACGGTGAGAAACAGAATAATAAATAATCGAAACATCGTATCGGCCCTGGGTTTGAACTGCGCTTTAGTGTGATGCCAACCGCCATTATACCTTTTGCCCTGTGCATCGCTATGCTTTATCTTTGCAGTCCATGCCCGACACACCACAACATATCATCGTCCTGTGCACCTGCCCGGACGATCAAACCGCGACGATTATCGCCGATAAACTGGTGGCGGAGGGCTATGCCGCCTGCGTAAATATCGTGCCGGGGATCATGTCGGTCTTTGAGTGGAAGAACAATATCGAACACGAAAACGAACTTTTGCTGCTGATCAAGAGCCGGCAGGACTGCTACCCGGAGCTGGAGGCGGTGATCCAGGAGTTGCACCCCTACGAACTTCCGGAGATCATTGCGGTCTCTATCGAACGCGGCTTAAGCGGCTATCTGGAGTGGATTGACCTTGCAACAGGAAAATAACATGTCACGTACAATAAGAATACTTTACCCCCTTCTGCTCCCCGTCCTGCTGGGCTGGGCGTCCATAGCCACCGCCCAGGACGAGCCCCTGATGCCCGACGAGGCCTTTGCCTTCAAGGCCAGCGTGATTGACGCCAATACCGTGCGGGCCGAATGGACGGTCGCCGACAAGTATTATCTGTATCGCGACAAGATCCGCTTCTCGACCGATACCCCGGAGCTTGGCCTCGGCCAGGTTCAACTGCCGGCCGGTAAACTCAAGCACGGCATCAAACCCGATGGCAGCGAGGGGGAAGTCGAAACCTACATGCACAGCGTGGTCATCAACATCCCGCTCAATCGTAACAACCCGACACTGAACAGTTTCACCCTCGTTGCCCATTCCCAGGGCTGTGCCGAGATCGGCATCTGTTACCCGCCCCACACACAGAAGGTCAAACTGCAACTACCGGCGGCCGCGGCCAACAGTTCCGCGGTAGGTAAATTGTCCTCCCTCAGTGCCAGTCTTGGGCTGGGCGGACAACCTGACGTACTGCCCCCGGATCAGGCCTTTCAGCTCAACCTCGACGTCGTCGATGGCAACACCGTCAAGGCCAACTGGGTGATCGCCGACAAACACTATCTTTATCGCGATAAATTCAACGTCAAATTGAAGGATGCGCGTGGCGTGCAACTGGCCGATGTGATCCTCCCTGCCGGTGAAACCAAGCAGGACAAGGTCCTCAACCAGACCCTGCAGGTATTTCACAATCATGCCGAGGCCGAGATCAAACTGGCCCGCAGTCAAAAGGAACCCGTCAACGTCACCCTCGAGCTGACCTATCAGGGTTGCGCCGAAGAGACCGGCGTTTGTTATCCGCCGATTAAAAAGGAACAGGTCCTGACCCTGCCCACCGCCGTCACTACCGGTAAACTGGCGACGACTTCAGGCAAAGGCGAAGTGGTATCAGAGCAGGATTCCATTGCGGCGGCCCTCAAGACCGGCGGCCTGCTGACCATCCTGACCTTTTATGGCTTTGGCCTGTTGCTGGCCTTCACCCCCTGCGTATTCCCGATGATCCCGATCCTGTCCAGCATCATTGTCGGTCAGGGTGAAAAGCTCACTACCCACCGCGCCTTTATCATGTCCCTGACCTATGTGCTGGCCATGGCCCTGACCTATACCGCCGCCGGGGTATTTGCCGGGGTGGCCGGGGAAAATCTCCAGGCCGCCTTCCAGAATCCCTGGGTACTGGGGACGTTTGCCGGGGTGTTTGTCGCCCTATCACTGTCGATGTTTGGTTTCTACGACCTGCAACTGCCCTCGGCCCTGCAAAGCAAACTGACCGAGATCAGCAATAAGCAACAGGGTGGTAACCTGGTCGGTGTGGCCATCATGGGCTTTCTGTCGGCCCTCATCGTCGGCCCCTGCGTCGCCGCCCCCCTGGCCGGTGCACTTATATATATAGGTCAGACCGGTGATGCCGTTTTGGGTGGTTTTGCCCTGCTCGCCCTCAGCCTCGGCATGGGTACCCCCCTGGTGGTCATCGGCACCTCGGCCGGTAAACTGCTGCCCCGCGCCGGTGGCTGGATGGATGCGGTGAAGGGCGTCTTCGGCGTCACCCTGCTGGCCGTGGCCATCTGGATGCTGGAACGAATTTTACCGGCCAGCGTCACCATGATGCTGTGGGCGATCCTGTTGATCGTCTCGGCCATTTATCTCAAGGCCCTGGAACCCCTCAACATCGAAAGCACTGGCTGGAGCAAGTTCTGGAAAGGCACCGGCCTGGTGTTCATCGTCTATGGCGTGCTGCTGATGATCGGCGCTGCCTCGGGTGGTCGCGATATACTACAGCCCCTGAAAAATTTTGGTATGTCGGTCAGTGGCAGCAGCGTCCAGGCGGCCCATCTGCCCTTCAAGCGCATCAAGAGCGTGGCCGATCTGCAAGCTGAGTTACAAACGGCAAGCAGCCAGGGCAAACCGGTGATGCTGGATTTCTATGCCGACTGGTGTACCTATTGCAAGGTTTATGAGAGAGACGTCTTCCCGGATCCCGCTGTGCAAAAGTCACTGGCCAATGTCGTGTTGTTGCAGGCCGATGTCACGGCCAACGATGATACGGATAAAGCCTTGCTGAAACATTTCAGCATCCCGGCTCCACCATCCATCCTGTTTTTTGATCGCCAGGGTCAGGAACAACGAGGCTATCGGCTGGTCGGTCAGAAAAATGCCGATGAATTCCGCCAGCATGTTGAGAAGGCCACTCGCTGATCGCATAATGCCAAACCTTCTAACCGACTGAACCGGATAAAACTGCTGCTGACTATGAATAAAACATTCCTGATTATCGCTATCGCCCTGCTCGGTCTGTCGGCCGGTTTTGTCGCCAACCGTCTGATGACCCAGCCCGTCGCACAATCCACTAATGTTGAAACCGGCACACCCAGCGTGGCCCCGGCCTTCAGCCTCAAGGATCTGCATGACAAGGTACACAGTAGTCAGGAATGGCAGGGCAAGGTGATGATGGTCAACTTCTGGGCCAGCTGGTGTCCACCCTGTGTACGGGAAATCCCCGCCTTCATCAAATTGCAGGCGGCATATGAAAAGCAGGGACTGGTCATCATCGGCATCGCTCTCGACAGCAAACAAAATGTTGCCGACTTTGTCGATCCCATGGATATCAACTATCCGATCCTGCTCGCCGAAAAAGAGGGCGTCGCCCTGTCGAAAACCTATGGCAATCGCCTCGGTGTCCTGCCCTATACCGTCATCGTCGATCGCACCGGTAAAATCATCTATACCCAACGCGGCGAATTGACCTTCGATATCGCCGAAAAGGTCATCAAGCCATTACTGTGAAGCGGGGCTCATGTTTTTAGGTCCCTTGCCGTTATAATTTGATCAATCTGCGGCGATTTGTCGCGAATTAGGGGAGAATCCCCAACAACTGGACAAATGGCCTGTCTTGGTGCAAAATTCCATTAGAATTTACTGAAATTGCATGTTAGTGCATGTTAACCGCATATCCCTGCATTTTAGTCAATTTTATAAATAATTTTAATAATTAACCCGGCGCATAATAAACAGGCCCTATGGCGAACATTCTTGTCTTACATGGTCCGAACCTGAATCTGTTAGGGACCCGCGAACCTGCGCATTACGGGGCGACCACCCTGGCCGAAATCAACCAGGGCCTGGGCAAGCAGGCCGTCGCGGCGGGCCATCAACTTGAATGTCTGCAAAGTAATGCCGAACATGAATTAATCCATAAGGTGCATGAAGCCGCCCAAAAACACATCAAGTTGATCATTATTAACCCGGCCGCCTTTACCCATACCAGTGTCGCCCTGCGTGATGCCCTGGCGGCCGTCGCCATCCCCTTCATCGAGGTGCACCTGTCCAATGTGCATGCCCGTGAAGAGTTTCGTCGCCACTCGTTTTTCTCCGATCTGGCCTGGGGCGTGATCAGCGGCCTGGGTGCAGAGGGTTACAGCCTGGCATTACAGGCCGGGATCAACAAACTAAATGCCAACTAAAACAACCAAGACAAAGGTAATAAGTCACATGGATATCCGCAAAGTTAAGAAACTCATCGAGTTATTGGAAGAATCCGGCGTTGCCGAGATTGAAATCCATGAAGGTGAGGAATCTGTCCGCATCAGTCGTCAGATGCAGCCCATGATGATGGCCGCTCCGATGGCGGCCCCGATGGCGGCACCCGCTGCCGCCCCGGCACCGGTCGCAGCCGCGGCCCCCGCCGCGAGCAAGGCCGAGGAAATCACCGGCCATGTGGTCAAGTCCCCCATGGTGGGCGCCTTCTACCGTTCATCCTCACCTGGCACCAAGCCCTTTGTGGAAGTCGGCGACCAGGTCAAGGTCGGCGATACCCTGTGTATCATCGAGGCCATGAAATTGCTCAACCAGATCGAAGCCGACAAGGCCGGTGTGGTGAAAAAAATCCTGGTGGAAAACGGCCAGCCCGTGGAATACAACGAACCGCTGTTCGTCATCGACTAACCCGGTCGACCAGCCAGAAGCATCAAGCCCTCTGGCTGGCCTGGCCAGCTGTAACTGAGTACAGACACAATGATAGATAAGATCCTGATCGCCAACCGTGGCGAAATCGCCCTGCGTATCCTGAGAGCCTGTCGCGAACTGGACATCAAGACCGTCGCGGTGCACTCCGAAGCCGACCGCGACCTGAAGCACGTCCGCCTCGCCGATGAGTCGGTGTGTATCGGTCCCAACTCCTCCGCCGAAAGCTACCTGAATGTCCCTGCGCTGATCAGCGCGGCAGAGATCACCGACACCGTGGCCATTCACCCCGGTTATGGCTTCCTGTCGGAAAATGCTGAATTCGCTGAACGTGTCGAGGAATGCGGTTTTATTTTTATCGGTCCCCGGCCCGACACCATCCGCACCATGGGTGACAAGGTGGCCGCCATCGCCGCCATGAAAAAGACCGGCGTGCCCTGCGTGCCCGGGTCCGACGGCCCCCTCGGCACCGATGATGCAACCAATTCCCGTCTCGCCCGCGAGATCGGCTACCCGATCATCATCAAGGCCGCTGGCGGTGGTGGCGGTCGCGGTATGCGCGTCGTGCACAGCGAGGCCGCGCTGCACAACGCCATTTCCCTGACCAAGGCCGAGGCCGGCGCCGCGTTCAAGAATGACATGGTTTACATGGAGAAATTCCTGGAAAACCCGCGTCATATCGAGATCCAGGTACTGTCCGATACCCACGGCAGCGCCATCCACCTGGCCGAGCGTGATTGCTCCATGCAGCGCCGTCACCAGAAGGTGATCGAAGAGGCGCCGGCGCCGGGTATTACCGAAGAAGTGCGCAAACGGATCGGTGAACGCTGTGCCCGTGCCTGCGAAGACATCGGTTATCGCGGCGCGGGGACGTTCGAATTCCTGTATCAGGACGGTGAGTTCTATTTCATCGAAATGAACACCCGCGTGCAGGTAGAGCACCCGGTTACGGAACTGATCACCGGGGTGGATATCGTGCGCGAACAGATCCTCATCGCCGCAGGTGAACGCCTGTCCTATAAGCAGTCGGATATCCGGATCAACGGCCACGCCATGGAGTGCCGCCTCAACGCCGAGGACCCCAACAACTTCATGCCCTCACCCGGCACCATCAACAATTACCACGCGCCAGGTGGTCCCGGCATCCGAGTCGACACCCATATCTACAACGGCTATCGGGTACCGCCCTATTACGATTCGATGATCGGCAAGTTGATCGCCCACGGCACGACCCGTGACATCGCCATTGCCCGCATGCGCAATGCCCTGTCCGAGGTGGTGATCGATGGCATCAAGACCAACGTCCCCCTGCATCAGGAATTGTTCCGCGATGCCGCCTTCCAGGCCGGCGGCACCAATATCCATTATCTGGAAAAGAAACTGGAAGAGAAGAAGTAACAAGGATCGAGGATCGAGTAACCAGGATTAAACAGCCTGGTTTTTTTCCTTGCCCCTCGACACTCGCACCTCGTCACTGAAATTAATATGCCCTGGGTACAATTAAAACTCCATATCGCATCGCCTCAAGCTGAACAGCTTGAGGAAGTGCTCTTGGAACTGGGTGCCACCGCCGTCACCATGACGGATGCGGAGGACCAGCCACTGTTTGAGCCACCGCTCGGCACCACGCCCCTGTGGGACAACACCATCGTCACCGGGCTCTACCCGGCCGAGACCGACACCAATCAGTTGCTAACGCAGCTTGAATCACGCCTGGGTAAGACCCCCAAGCCGGAATACAAGCTGGAGATCCTCGACGATCAGGACTGGAGCCGCGCCTGGATGCACGACTTTAAACCCATGCGTTTCGGCCAACGGCTGTGGATCTGCCCCAGCACCTATGAACCGCCGGAGCCGCAAGAGGTCAACATCCTGCTCGACCCCGGCCTGGCCTTTGGCACTGGTACCCATCCCACCACGGCGATGTGCCTCACCTGGCTGGATGAACATCCCCCTGTCGGCAAGACCGTCATCGACTACGGTTGTGGTTCCGGCATCCTCGCCCTGGCCGCCGCCAAACTCGGCGCCACCATCTTGTGGGCCATCGATAATGACCCCCAGGCCCTGCTGGCCACACGCAGCAATAGCGAACAAAATGGCCTGAGTGATCGAATTCAGACCTGCCTGCCGGAACAGTTTGCCACCCAGCAGACCGACTTGTTGCTGGCCAATATCCTCGCCGGCCCCTTGCACGAACTGGCCAGCCGGTTTGCCGGGCTGGTCAAACCCGGCGGACAGCTGGTGTTGTCCGGCCTGCTCGAAGATCAAGCCGAAGCGATCATTCAGACCTACCGTCCGTGGTTTGATATCTCACTCTATCGACAACAGGAAGAATGGGTTTGCCTGCACGGCACCCGCAAGGTGTGAAGCAGTTCACTTCCCTACCCGGCACGCCTATACTGTTGATATTCCTTAAGTCATGGCCTGATATGCCGCTTTAATTTCAGATGTATACCCAATGTCCACATTGCCAGACCATCTTTGGTGTGAGCGAAGCCCACCTGTCCGCCGCCTTCGGTCGGGTGCGCTGTGGTCATTGCCGTGGTCAATTCAATGCCAAACGCCACCTGCTGGAGTCGCTCCCGGAGCAAAAACCCCAGCCGGTGATGGACACGTCTACGCCGCCTGTCACCGTAAACGAAACACCGCTTGAAACCCCGCCACCGGATGCACCGGTAGTCGTCACGGAAGACGATATAGAATACATCGAGCTGTCGAGCCCGCTTGAGACTCCGATGAGTGAAACCATCGAGGCAGATGTCGCCACCCCATTCGAACAACCTGCACCGGTCACCAAACCGGCGGGGCCCGGCTTCTCTGCAAAGAATCCGGAACTGGACGCCATCTTCGCCGCCCTCGACCACCGGCTGGAGGAATTATCCGAAGATACCCCCGAGACCATCCTCAGGCCCTATGAAGAATTCAAAGCCGGGAATATCCCGTCAGGCCGCTTGCATGACGCATTTGGCGACCCGGACAGTCAGACCGAGGATGACATCAAGGCCAGCATTGAAAGCATCTTCGCCGCCGCCGAGGCGGAATTGATCAAAGACAAGGCGCCTGAGGCCAGGGTTCCCCTGCATAACAAGCCCCCCTCGGATGATTTTCTGGCGGATATTGACATCGAACTGATCGGCACCACCGAGGTCGATCCATCAGAGGAAGAGGCCGTTTCGGCATCACCATTACCGGAAGATATCTTTGTTACCGAAGCGGCAGGCGACATCGAAGTCCTGGCCCTTGCCAAAAATCAGCTCGATGATACAGCGCAGGACGATCTCGACCCAATCACCACAACGGATCAAAAACCAAACAAACCACCGGTGTTTGAACAGGAAGAATTGCCCTTTCTGCTGCACGACTCCCTGTCGATAGAAGAACCCCCGGCCCGTAGCTGGCTAAAAACTGTCGGGCTGACCGGCCTGATCCTGGTACTGATGGCCGCCGTCGGCTTCCAGCTGGCCTTGTTTCGGAATGTGGAAC
>JAHEDB010000246.1 GCA_024641465.1 Chromatiales bacterium
TAATAACTCAGCTTATGGATGTTTTGTTTTTCGGGCTCCTGCAAACGAAGTTCAGCGATATCGTCAAACAAGTGTTTCAACTCGGCATGGCCCTTGCCATTCCAGGCGCGGGCGATTTCCTGTCCCCATGCCTGAAGTTCCTGCCACTCGCCGTTTTTAACATGGTAGATGATGGTGCCGACATCGGTAATCGCATAGTGCGGGATCGGCAACTGATATTCTTCAATCGCGTCTTTAACCAGGGACTGATGGCGCCCGGTGACATACACCAGGCTCACCTGCGGCAGATTGCAAAACGCCGTAAAACACTTGCGGGCCTGCGCCGATTCGCTTTGCGCGCCGTTGGGGATGACCGTGCGATCCATGTCGGTACACAACAGCAGCCTCGGTTCAGGTTGAGTTTGTACTTTAGTCATGCGGGTCTATGCATTCCTCAAAAAAGTGGTAATAGTCCAGCGCTTCGAGAATGCCTTCAGCAAAGGGTTTTTTCGCGAAATAAATCCGTTCCACATCGGTCAGCTGGGAGAGTTCCTCATTGTGTCGATTCGCCACCACCGCGGCGAGGGTATTACCACGCATCATGTCCTCATCCGCGCCTGAACCACCGGCGACGAAAATACGTTCCAGCGGGATCTGCCACAGATCAGCGATATATCGCAGCGCCATGCCTTTTGAGGCGCGTTGCGGCAGGATATCCAGATACTGTCCGAAGGCAAAGTTCAGATGCAGGGACAGCTCATTCTGATGTAACAGGCTGTTAATCGTCTCCAGGTCGGGGGCGATATCGGGGTCGATAAAGTAACTTATCTTAAAGCGACTCTGTTCGGATTTTGGCTGGAGTTTCAGGCCGGGCAATTCTGCCAGGAGTTTTTTTACCTTGTGCGGTGACCAGTGATAATCGATGTGTCGACTCCAGGCGATATCCGCGGAAAAATTCGGTGCGTAATAGATCTCGGTGCCACAACTGGAAATCAGGATGTCCGGCTCTGGGATATTGTGTTTCTTCATCAAGCGCAGGGCCGAGTCAAAACGCCGACCGGTGGCAATCGCAAATTTGCTGGTCTTGCGGTGCTCGCGCAACACCTCAATCAATCGATGCAATGACGCATCATCGCCTATCAGGTTCTGATCCAGGTCACTGACAATCGCACGGTCACGATAGATTTCCTTACGCCGCTGGATGGGCTTGCGCGCCAACACCTCCGCGCGGGCGACAATGGGCCCGATCACGGACAGATAATTCTCGACATGCGCCTGCCACGAATAGTGTTGTCGTACCCCCTGCAAACCATTGTTGACACAGGTTTGCCAAAGGACCTTATCGCGCAGGAGTTTTAACAGTGCATCGCCAATCGTGTCGGATTGCAGGGGGTCGATCAGAAAACCGTTTTTACAATAGCCAATAATATCCCGCGGACCACCGTCTTCCGTTGCCACTATCGGCAGGCCCGAGGCCGCGGCCTCGATCAGGGTCAGGCCGAACGGTTCGGTCAGTGCCGGATTGACAAACACGCCCCCCGATGCAGCGGCAAGACGATAGATCAACGACACCTGTTCACGCTGGTGGTGCTTGGGCAGGGAAACTCGGCTATAGATATCATAGCGGTCAATCGCCACCAGCAATTCATAAAACACTTCCTGCGCGCCCTCTTCGAGCTCATCAATATCATCACGGTTGCCGGCGATGATCATCAGGTTGGCCAGCGCCTGTAATTCCGCTGACTGGCCATAGGCCTCCACCAGCGCGACAATATTTTTGCGTTTATCCGGTCGCGACAGGGCGAGAATGATGGGTCTATGCGGGTCTTTTAAATGCCGGCACATATCATTAAACAGCGGCAAGGTTAGTTCATTGCCAACCGGCGGCTTAAATTGTTCAAGATTGGTGCCCGGCGCAATGACACGCATCTGCTCCGGCTGGTAGTGGTCATAGAGTTCGTATTGCTCCTCTATCT
The DNA here is from genome assembly GCA_024641465.1 of Chromatiales bacterium. Lineage (GTDB taxonomy): Bacteria > Pseudomonadota > Gammaproteobacteria > UBA6429 > Thiohalophilaceae > JAHEDB01. The sequence continues at coordinate 1,956 of JAHEDB010000246.1, forward strand.
CCTGGTGTGTACTGGTAATAACGCGTACCGCCGTGGCGAGGGCTATCTCCTCTGCCTCGATGCGCCGCGTCATGTTATACCGTTCTTCCACTTGCTCAGTACTCAGACCGCCGGCGAGTAAGCGACGACGCTTGACGCGACCAAGGGAATGGCCGGTATGGATGAGAGGTATCCCCAGTTGATTGGCCAGCATGGCGCCGACATAACCGGCATCCGCATAGTGACTGTGTAATATATCGGGCGACCGGCCACACTCACGGAAATAGTTGACGATGTTATCGGAAAATATATCCAGATAATCCCACAGTTGTTCCTTGTGGATATATTCTTCCGGCCCGGCGTCGATGCGTACAATCCGCAGTTTGTCCGACAGGGTTTCGACCGGCACCGCATAGTCAGACGAGACCGCCGCGTCGACGATGCGACGCGTGATCAGATCAACCTGTTTTACCGCAGGGTGGAGTGCCAGGGCCTGGGCGAGCTCCAGCACATACAGGGTCTGACCACCGGTATCGGCATCACAGCCCAGTTCAAGATTTTGACCACGGATCAGACCATGAATGCTGATCAGTGTGATAGTTAGTTGTTGTGCTTTTGCAGTCACGTAAGGAAAATTCCTCTATCCCTTGCATTTGCTTTGCAGCTGCAAGGCGACGAATAGTGTTATCCGGGTATTCTGGTAACCTTCGCCTTACTTCAACTATGTTGATGGCTTTGTTCAGGTCGACGAATTTATGATCTTTCAATAGTCAGTATATCAAGAATACACAGGTGTAACAGTGAACAATCCGGATAACCGGCCGTTATCTGCGTTTGGAGTTTTTTGCGGTATTTTTTACCTTGACTGATATTGATCAATTTCTGATTGCCGTATTTATGTCTCTGTACATAGTCACTGCAAAATATCATTGGTTTGTCGGATCAGGGATGCCAGGGTATTGATTGACTGTCGGACTGCGATAATAACAGCGGCCGAATCGTATCTACCCTGCCTATATTGGCTTTGATTGAGCCCATGTCGACCGCTCCTCGACCGATACGCCACCGGGTAGCCATATATATAGGAGTGATCGAGGTAAAACCTTCTAAACCCCCAGTCATTAGGATATAATTTTGAGCACATTTTCTCGCCAAACGGGGGCTTGTGTCTCAACGACCACTTAATACGTGCAGCCAGACCCCGTTTCTAAACCATATTCAATAACGGGAGATTTAAATGGAGAAAGCTGCCTTGTCCAGCCAGGCCATTAAGCGCCTTGTCGCCGCTGTTATCTTTTTCATTCTTGGCCTGTACCTCGCCAGCATCGTGCCTTCCACCGAGATCGCCTGGGTCTGCGCCATCCTGATATTGACCATCTACCTGTTCGTCTTTGAAATCGTCAGGGTGGACGTGGCCGCCGTGTCCATCATGGTGGTGCTCGGCCTGACCGGCCTGATGGGCGCCAGCCTTGGTATCAACAAACCACTGGTGGATCCCCGCCACCTGTTCGACGGCTTCTCCGGTAATGCGGTGATCTCGATCATCGCCGTCATGATCATCGGCGCCGGCCTCGACAAGACCGGCATCATGGGCAAGGTGGCCAGCTTCATCCTCAAGATCGGCGGCAAAACCGAGGGCCGCATCATCCCCATTATCTCCAGCACCGTCGGCTTTATCTCCAGCTTTATGCAAAACGTCGGCGCCGCCGCCCTGTTCCTGCCGGTGGTGAGCCGCATCTCGGCCCGTACCGGCCTGCCCATGTCGCGCCTGCTGATGCCGATGGGTTTTTGCGCCATTCTCGGCGGCACCATTACCATGGTCGGTTCCAGCCCCCTGATCCTGTTGAACGATCTTATCCTGACCTCCAACAAAACCCTGCCCGCGGCCCAGCAGATGCAGACCTTCGGCCTGTTCTCGGTCACGCCTATTGGCCTGGCGCTGGTCACCACGGGGATCTTCTACTTCGTGCTGTTCGGCCGGTTTGTCCTGCCCAGCCGCCGGCAAAAGTCCGCCTCCGCCACCACCATCATGGATTATTTTCATAAGACCTATGGCGTGAAATATGCCGTACATGAAATGGTCGTTCCCGCTAACAGTCCGCTGGTCGGCATGACCCTGGATGATATCGAACGGCCGGAACGGGTGCGTGTGATTGCCGCCATGCGACGCCCGGATGACCTGCGCATCGGACCCGGCGGTCTGGGGCGTGATGTCGGTATCCAGGCCAATACCATATTGGGCGTTGTTGGATCGAATACCGCCCTCGACCAGTTTGCCGAGAAATATCTGTTACAGGTACGCAGCGAACTGGAGACCTTTAACGAAATGCTGTCATCGACCAAGGCCGGTATCGGTGAACTGGTTATCCCGCCAAGTTCCAGCATGGTCGGCAAAAGTGCCCGTGACGTGTGGATGCGCAAGACCTACGGGATCTCCCTGCTGGCCCTGCACCGTGGCGGACAGACCTATCGCGAAGGCGAAGGTGTACGTGACCTGGCCTTTCAGGCTGGCGACACCCTGGTAGTACACACCACCTGGGACGCCCTGACCCGC
>JAHEDB010000247.1 GCA_024641465.1 Chromatiales bacterium
ACCACGGGCCGTTTTGGGATTAAATTCGCCGAAGAAGGGGTAACTACCTGCTTTGAGCGGACCGATAAAAATGATCGCCTGGCTGTTGCCACGGATGATTTTTTCACGGTGTAGCTGGTCACTTTCAAATTCTTCCGGGGTCGCATCGAGGTTCTTGACCAGTAATTTGACCTTGGTATCGACCGGGATAGTGACCTCGGTGGGTTCAAACTTATGGTCCTTGATGGAGATACTGTAAGTCTCGATGGCGTAACTGTTGAGGGGCAACAGACAGAGCAACCCGATCAAGGCGCGGAAGGTGATGTGTGTATTCATGTAGGGCCTCCAGACTTATTAGTAAAAGATAATATACAAATGATAATCGTTATCATTAAGCTTTGCAAATAGTTTGGAACAATCTATGAGTAAAACTATTAATTATTAATAATCAACAAGATAGTATGCTCTTGTTACTGAGTGGTGAGTCCTGGTGCAGTCAGGGGGTTGCATAGAGAACAGGTTTTAATGGTTATTTGACGTCAGTTACAAGAAAACCTGAGTAGTACGGCTTATTTTGCCTTGCGCAGGGTCTCCCGCCACTCGGGGTTACTTTTACCCGCCTCGAGCTTGATATACCGGCCGATTTCATTCTCATACCAGCCCGTATCGTGTTGCAGCGGCTCCTGTTCGAAGCCCCACCAGGCGCCATCGGCGTCCTGGGCCAGCCAGTTTACCCAGCCCGGAATTGTCATTCTTTGTGTCATACCTTAATTATGTGATGGGTTTGTCTATAGTTTAATCACTTACTCATTGTATTGGAGATTGCGATGTTGACCAATATCAGTAAATTCGAACGCGCAGTGCGTTTTATCACAGGCAGTTTGATCTGGATCCTCTATCTGACCGACTCTATGGAAGGTGAACCGGCGCATGTCCTGGCCGCTATCGGCGTACTGCTACTTTCGACCAGTGTAATGAATTTTTGCCCCTATTATTTGCTCTGTGATTTTTCCGGCGATGATAACCACGATACGCCGTAGTGTATTGCCGGATTTATCATTGCTATAATCCGCCCGTTGTTAATGAGGCGGACACAAATGAACATGCAAACACAGATCGAAACCAAACTGGCCAGTGGACTGAATGCCCTGCACCTGGAAGTGGTGAACGAGAGCAATAATCACAATGTGCCGCCGGGCTCCGAATCCCATTTCAAGATCGTGGTCGTGACGCCTGACTTTGCCGGTAAAAGCCTCATCCAGCGCCATCGCATGATCAATAGTCTGCTGGCCGATGAACTCAAGGGAAGAATCCACGCCCTGGCGATGCATACCTTTACCGAAGAGGAATGGGTCAAGAAGCATGGTACGGCCCCCTTATCACCGCCCTGTCTTGGCGGTGGCAAATAATCACTGCCCCGCTGTGGGCCGGTAACCTTCCAGTAATACCCTGTTAGTGTCTAACACCGCGTGTCGATTTAGAAATCGGAATACATGCGGGTCGGATTGAGAATGCAATGGGGATCAAACGCCAGCTTCAACTGGAGATGCAATTGTCTCAGTTTACCCGACAGTGGCTGGAAATATTCTGTGTGAGGGTCTCCGTGCCGAAAGCGGGTGGCATGACCATTAACGCTTAGTGCCTGCTGCCAAATACTGTCAGCATCCATATCTGTCTTGATCCAGCGCTGAGCGCCACCCCAATCAAGCAAGGTTTCACCCGGAATAGTTAACTCGGTAGTATTGGCCGGAACGGACAGACGCCACAAAGGTTGTTCGCTGTCAAAGAAGGGCAGGCGGTGTTCCCGCAGTTGAGTCCAGAATTGTTCGCCTTCATTCAATTCATCTCCCGTCACGATTTGCCTGGCCGCCTTGATGGCCTGTTCGGTGCCTGACAAACGGGTATAAAGATATTCACCGTCGTGGCAACAGGCCGACAGGGGCAGGGGCCGACGACCGTAGTCAAGCATATGGCTCAGGGCCTGCTCGGCGGATAGCTTGTCGATGATCGTGGTCTCACTTGTCGGCAGGGGTAACACCTTGAGCGAGATTTCAAGCAACACGCCGAGGGTGCCGAGGGAACCGGTGAGCAGGCGTGAGACATCATAGCCGGCGACATTCTTCATCACCTCACCACCAAAGCTGAGCAATTCACCTTTGCCATTGATCATCTTGATACCCAGGACAAAATCCCGCGCCGCACCGGTATAGGGGCGGCGTGGTCCCGACAGGCCGGTGGCTATCGTCCCACCGAGGGTTGCCCTGTCACCGAAGTGGGGTGGTTCGAAGGGCAACATCTGTCGGTGCTCCGCCAGGGTCGCTTCGAGCTCGCTCAGGCGTGTACCGGCCGCCGCGGTGATCACCAGTTCAGTCGGTTCGTAATGCAGGATACCGCCATGATGATCGACATCGAGTTGCTGACCCTTGATCGGTCGACCGTAGAAAGCCTTGCTGTTTCCGCCTCGGATCCTTAACGGGGTGCGTTCCCGATGTGCCTGCTGGACAATTTCCTGGATACGCTGGTGTTGAGCGGTGATAGACATGGTGATTCAGTTATTGAGCAGTGTGTCGTTAAGTTGTTGGATATCGATGGCCTGTTCCGTGTCGAGTGAAATCAGCACGTCTTGCATATCGGCGGGTAGCGCCTGCCAGTGTTGTAATTGTTGTTCCAGCACCTTGACGGTCGCATCAGAATAATCCGCTTTGCGCCGGTTGACTCGCTCTCGTAGTGTATCGGGTCTGGCGGTAAACTCAAGTATCCGAAAAGGGACGCCATGTGACACGGCGAGTTGTCGGAAGGGGGTAATCTGGTCGATATCAAGAAAGGTGGCATCGACAATCACATGCTGTCCCGCACTCAGTAACTCACCGCTCAGTTCCGCCAGAGTTTGATAAACCTGTTGCGTGATCTGTTTGTCGTAAAGTCGGGCTTCATCTTTGAACAGTCGCTTGCGTTCCACATCTGATCGAATGCGAATCGCGCCCAACATCTCCAGTAAGGATTGACTGTGGCGGGACTTGCCACTGCCGGACAGACCACGGGTAATGACTAACACCGGCGAGGGTTTGCGCGTATAAGTTTCGGCCAGTTCGATATAGCTGAGAAAATCACGACAGGTATTCTCCTGTTCCTGTGGCGCGAGATGGGGCTGGCCGAGGCGAATGGCATCGACCTTGGCGCGCACCAGGGCACGGTAGACTTTATAGAAATTGAGTAGCGTGACACCACGGTAATCACCGGTCAGTTCCAGATAGCGATTCAGCAAACGCCACGCCAGTGGTGCCTGCCTGCGATCATCCAGGTCCATGAGCAAGAAGGCGATGTCATTGATGACATCGATCCAGCGCAACTCGGGATTGAATTCAAGACAATCGAAGGGCACGACCTTGCCATCCAGCAATGCCAGGTTACGCAGATGCATATCACCGTGGCCTTCGCGGATATAGCCCGAGTGCCTGCGTTCATTGAGGGTCGCTTGCAGTTGTTTGAACCGGGCCTGACACCACTCCTCGAGGGCATCCAGTCGCGAGGCATATTGTTCGAGGCCGGGGCTGCGGCGGATATGTTCGAAATTTTCCTGTACCGGTTGATAGACCTGCTGCGGATCACCATAGCTTGATTTGGGATCGGCTTGCGCTGTGGTTTGATGAAAGTCGGCGACGACCTCGGCGAGTTTGTCGATATGGTCTGCGTTTAATTCGCCGCGCGCCAGCACTTCATCGAGTTGCGCCGCTTGCGGGAACTGACGCATCCTGACGGCGTATTCCAGCACCGGACCCTGACCATTCAGTACGGGATGCTCCGGACTGCCGGTGATGGTGATGACTTCCAGATACAGTTGCGGCGCGAGACGCTGATTGAGTCGCAACTCTTCTTCACAAAAATGTTTGCGTAAGGCCAGGGTAGAGAAATCGAGAAAGCCGAGGTCGACGGGTTTTTTGAATTTATAGGCGTAGGGACCGGTCAACAATACCCAGGAGATATGGGTTTGTAAAAGCGTGAAGGCTTCCACCGGGTGTGGGAAGAGGGCGGCCTGTTGCAGATGCTGCAATAATACTTCCTGTCGTTGCAGTGAAGTATTGTCGGCCGTCGTCATGTCAGAAACGCTCCAGCCAGGCGACGGCCCACAATCGTTCCGGGCAGGCGGAAACGCCTCCAGGCTCACGAGGCTGGTTACCCTGTCGCTGTACATTTAACGGGTACTTGCGTTTATCGCCGCTTGAGATCTTTGTTACCATGCGACCGATTCTACATGAGGCCCATCGACTGGAAACAGTTTAAATGTCAGTCGAAGCCCGGAAATTGTTTAAAACACCCCGTTAACACTCGGCAAGAAAGGAAATGATGATGCGTAATTTATTAGTGGCCCTCGGCAGCGGGGTGATGACCTGCCTGTTTATCTATGTCCTGCCCTATGGCAAGGCGCTGGATATGCTTGGCCTGTTGCTCGGGGTGATCACCGCCATATATATCGGTTTTGCGATTGTCGATGGC
>JAHEDB010000248.1 GCA_024641465.1 Chromatiales bacterium
GCCGCCGGTGGCGGCGCCATCGGTGCAGCCATGCAATACGGGGTGGCGCGGGGGGTATTTTCCAATGAGGCCGGACTGGGCTCCGCCCCCATGGCCCATGCCGCGGCACGCACCACCGAACCGGTACGCGAAGGCCTGGTCGCCATGTTGGGGCCTTTCATTGACACCATTCTGATTTGTTCGATGACGGCCCTGGTGATTGTCATCATGGGCGCTTGGGGTGAGGCCCGTCCCGAGGCCCTGAAGGGCGCGGCCCTGTCGGCCTATGCCTTTGAACAGGCCATCGGCAAGCCCGGCGGTTGGGTAGTGGGCTTCGGACTGGTATTCTTTGCCTTCTCTACCATCATTGCCTGGTCCTATTACGGTGACCGCAGTGCCGAATATTTATTTGGTGAACGCGCAGTGCTACCATATCGCATTATCTATACTGTAATTGTTGTCATTGGCGCCTATGCACCACTACAGTTAGTGTGGAACTTTGCCGATATCGCCAACATGTTAATGGCGATACCCAATCTCATCAGTCTGATCCTGCTGGCAGGACTGGTTAAAAAACTATCAGATGAGTATATGAGCAAAAAATAAATAGAAACGATATGCATTTGACTTCATAATGGCAATGAACTGAAATATACAAACCCGCTCTAATCATAATCAGCAGGCGCCAAACCAGCCTGCCGCGGGAAAATAATAACAGGGATGGTCAACGAATTTATTACACACCTATGCCTTAAGGAGATTGAGCATGAAACTACCTAAATTAAATCTAAACCCTATTCTGTTGATCGGCCTCGCATTGCTGATCGGCGCCTGCGCCGGTAAGACCATGGTGGAAAGCGATCTGAATATCGATGGCGCACCGGACTGGGTCAACAAGGGCACTCAGTTTTTAAATGACAAGAGTGGCCGCCTGTTCCACGGCGTGGGTGAAGCCCCGGTCGTCGGTTCAAACTCATTACAAAAATCCACCGCCGACAATCGCGCGCGCACCGAAGTGGCGCGTATCTTCTCCTCCTACATGGACGCCGTCAGCAATGACTACACCGCGGCCGCCTCTTCCGGTGGCAGCGGCATGAGTGAGCAGGCCGTGTCACAACAGATCAAGGCCGTTACCAAGGTCAACCTGGCAGGCGCCAAGATCATCGCCCGCTGGAAGGATAAAAAGACCAATATCATTTATTCACTGGCAGAACTGGATCTGGAACAGGTAAAAACCACGGTCAACACCACCGACAATATGAATAACGATGTCAAACGCTATATCTCGGTAAACGGTGCCAACATTTTCGACAAAATGCAAAAGGAGAATAAATAATGCCGCTGGTAATGAAAAAAATACTGATCGTGTTTGTTGGCCTGTCCATCCTGGTGCTGGCGGGTTGTGGCGGCACCAAGGTGGCGCGCAAGGATGTTGATGAGACCATCGACCTGAGTGGCGCCTGGAACGACTCTGATTCTCGCATGGTATCCAAGGCCATGATCGACGACATGCTGGATCAACGCTGGTTACGCGTCTACAAGCGCGACCATAAAAAGCCACCGACAGTTATTGTCGGTCGCGTGCGTAATCTCAGTCACGAGCATATCAATACGAACACCTTCGTGGCAGATATCGAACGCGCCGTGATCAACTCCGGGGAAGTCGAATTCGTCGCGTCACGCGATGAGCGCGGTGAAATCCGTGATGAGCGCAAGGACCAGGACCTGCATTCCAGCGAGAAGACCCGCAAGGCCATGGGTAATGAAGTTGGCGCTGACTTTATGTTACAGGGTAGCATCAACACCATTATCGATGCTCTGAAAAAGACCCAGGTGCGCTATTATCAGGTTGACCTGACCTTGATCAGCATGGCCGACAACCGCAAGGTCTGGGTAGGTCAGAAGAAGATCAAGAAGCTGGTGGAAGGTAGCGAACTTCGATACTAAAACCGACATTCATCTAAATAAAAAAGATATAACAATAAAAAATGCTTTCAATCTTTAATTCAGTCGTTAACCGCCGCTTATGTTTTGCACTGCTGTGCAGCATAAGCAGCGGTTGTGCGACCTACAGCGAATCATTCAAGCCCCTCGAGAAGGAGATCATCGCCCAGCAACCTGACAAGGCGCTGAAGATTCTGGAAAAAAGCCAGCCAAGCGGCAATGACCGTCTGCTCTATTTTCTCGACAAGGCCATGTTCCTGCGCATGATGGGCAAGTTTGATGAGAGTAATCAGTCGCTGGAAGAGGCCAAACAATATATTAAAAAGTTTTCTCCTACCAGCATCACCGAGGAAACGGCAGCCTTTATCGTCAATGACAGCACCCGCGCCTTTATCGGCGCCCCGTTTGAACAGGTGCTGGTACATTTTTATGCGGCCTTGAATTATCTCTCTCTGGGTGACCCCGATGCGGCCAGGGTTGAAGCACAGCAAATTGACACCAAGTTGACCAACCTTTCGCAGTACGACAAGGATCCGATTCTAATTGCGGACCCCTTCACCCGTTATATGACCGGTATCATCTACGAAGGCCTCGGCGAATGGAGCAATGCCCTGATTGCCTATCGCACGGCCTACGCGGCCTACAAGGCACACCAGAAATTATATTCCCTGTCGATCCCCACGTATCTTAAATACGATCTGATCCGCCTTGCCGATTATGAAGGTCTGCGTGATGAGCGCGATAAATATATTAAAGAATTCAATATTAAAAAATGGACTAAAGAATCCGATCTGAAAAAACAGGGAGAGGTCGTCTTTGTCATGGGTAATGGTCTGGCGCCGATCAAACGCCAGCATACCGTCGCGATGGCCGCTATCAACAATCAGATGATGCGCGTCTCCCTACCCTACTACCAGAAGAGGAAAAACGGCTTTTATTCCGCCCGCCTGTCCGTGGCGAATCAGGAGGCGATATCGACCGAGGTCAAGGATATCAACAATATCGCTGAAAAGACCCTGGCCCATTATCTGCCGACGATCACCGCCAGGGCCCTCGCTCGCGCGGTCGCCAAATACAAGACGGCAGACAAGGTCGGCGATCACAACGCCCTGGCTGGCTTTGCCCTGATGGTCACTAATTATGCCACTGAGGTGGCCGATACCCGCAGTTGGCTGACCCTGCCGGGTGACATACACCTCGCCAGACTACCGCTGGCACCGGGTAAATATGATATCAACCTCGAATTACGCGGGGCAGGTAACCAGATTCTGCATACCTATCAATACAAGGATGTCCAGGTAAAACGCGGCGCCAAGTCTTACCTCACATACCATTGGGTCTCACCCTTTGCATTAAGGAGTCAATAATCATGAAACATATCGTACTTATCATTCTGACAGGGCTTGTACTGGGTGCTTGTGGCTCCACGGGGCCCACCAGACCCGACTGGATCGATGCCAACAGCGCGAAATATCCCAGTGAACGTTATCTGATTGGTCGAGGCGAGGCTGACCGGCAGGCTCCCGCCCGCGACCGTGCTCGGGCCGATCTGTCGAAAATCTTTCAGGTCGCCGTCGTGGAACAGAGTACCGACATAACAAGATTTTCCAGTCATGGCGTCGGCCGTGATGCCGTTTCCAAACTCGAATCAGAGGCCTCGCGTGATATAGAGACCCGCACCGAACAGGTGTTAAGCGGTATCGATATCGCCGAGACCTGGCAGGACCCGAAAGACAAGAGCTACCATGCCCTGGCGGTACTGGATCGCCTGCAAACCGCCAACCGTCTACGGCAGGAGATCAATCAGCTGGATGATGTCACGGATCAACACATTGCCACGGCGGTCAACACCCAGGACCTGATTACCCGCATCGGCGCGGCCAGCCGTGCTGTAGAGAGCCAGGTACAGCGTGACAGCAGTCAGCGCATCCTCAAAATAGTCGATCGCTCCGGCGTTGGCGTGATCCCAAAACACAATCTTGGCAAACTGGTCAACGATCGTGATTCCCAGATCAAGCGCATGACCATCACCCCGAAAGCCGCGCAGGACAGCATTGGTGGTCTGGAACGGACCCTCTCCGGCGCCCTGGGTACGGCGGGCTTTTCGCACAAGGGCGCAGATGCCGACTATATCCTCGACGCCAATCTTGAAACCCAGCCACTCGAAGACAGGGAAGGCTGGAAGTGGATACGTGCCACACTTGACATCAACCTGCAGGACGCCAAAACCGGCCAGAGCCGTGGCTCGCACCGCTGGGAAATCAAAGAGTCCGGCCAGACCGATGGCACCGCCAAACAACGCGCCAAGAACAAACTGGATCAACTCCTGAAGGAAGAACTGAAAGAGACGATCATCTCGTTTGGCAAACCACAATAAGACTTAAAACCCTTACCACCAAGACACCAGGGCACCAAGAAAAACACTACAGATTGTTTTACAATCAGACTTTGTATTTAAAATTGTTTCCTTAGTGACCTGGCGTCTTGATGGTAAATACCTTGTTTAGATGATATCTATAACCATCCCCCCCAACTATATACGACA
>JAHEDB010000249.1 GCA_024641465.1 Chromatiales bacterium
TGTTAAGGTTTTATGGCAGATGAACTGCGTGCTATGCGTGAAGTCTGGTCAGGCTATGTGACAGGTCGTTAACGATTGTGTGAAGCTTCGGTGACAGGCCGTAGCGAACGGCGACAGAATTTTCTGAAGGTCTGGCTAGTTTGTAGTGACCGGTGTGTTGAACAGGATGGGGGCGTTGGCGATACGCTCGCAGCGCTTGATGCGGCGGCGGTGCGGCAGCCAGTTGATCAGGAAGGTGGCCAGAGACTCCCACAGTGACACCCAGGCCGCAACGGTCAGCCCGGCGGCGAGCACATGGCTAATCACTCGCTCATCCGTTTCCAGCCGCAGATTGACCCAGACCGACAGCGTCAACAGCACCAGGCCGACCAGAAGCAGGGTTGCCGAGGTACGCAGCATCCGTTTCAGATCACGGATCTCCAGTTCCTTCAGATAGAGAAAATAGCGCGGGATACTCTGCCGGATACGCGACATGGCCTCTTCGCCCGCCAGGTGGTCGATGCTGAATTGCAGGGCAAAGGATTCGCTGCCGATATCGCGGCAGGCATCGACGATAAAGTCCACCAGCTCCTGATCCAGATCCTTTTTCAGATACGGCGCGGAGCGATCATAATAACTGAACAGGTCTTCGATTTTTGTTGCGGCGATATCGATCAGCACCTTGCCATCGGCAGTGCGTGAATAGCGTTCGAGAATATACTTTTCCATGGCGGCGGGTTACAACTGTGCAAACGGGTGTTACTTGTCAGAGCAAAAAGTGTAGATCAAAGCGCGGTAGAAGTATTGCGACTTTATCAAACGACGGATTTATTTATTTTATTTTAATTTACTTGACGGATTACTGTGGCCATAACCAGGCCGCGCCACGCACGCCGCTGGAGTCACCGTACTGGTTGGGGACGAGGCGGGTATCGACCCGGTCGGAAAACACATAGTCGGTCCAGAGTTTTGGCACCGAGGTGTATAGCCGTTCGACATTGGACATGCCGCCACCGAGTACGATGACCTCGGGGTCGAGGACATTGATGATCGAGGCCAGGGCGCGGGCCAGCCGGTCTTCATAGCGTTGCAGGGTTTGTTCGGCGGTGGTGTCGCCACGCAGCGCCTGCTCGATGATCGCCTGGCCGGTTTCACCCTGGCCGCCGTGCAGTTTATGGTCGCGGACAAAGCCGGTACCGGAGCAAAAGGTTTCAATACAGCCGCTATGACCGCAAAAACACGGGTGGCCGGGCCGTTCATCGTCGCGCGGCCAGGGCAGGGAGTTGTGGCCCCACTCTCCGCCGATGGCGTTGATACCCACCAGGGGTTTTCTATCGATACAGATCCCGCCGCCGACGCCGGTGCCGATGATCACCCCGAACATGACATGCGTGCCCTTGGCCGCGCCATCGGTGGCCTCGGAGACGGCGAAGCAATTGGCATCATTGGCGATACGCACCTCACGTTGCAGTTTTTCCTGCAGGCCCTCGGTGAGCGGTTGGCCGATCAGCCAGGTGGAATTGGCGTTCTTGACCAGCCCCGTGGCGGGGGAAATGGTGCCGGGGATGCCCATGCCGACACTGCCGGTCTGGCCAGTGGCAGTTTCAATCGACAGGACTAAGGAAGTGACAGCCTCGAGTGTGGCCTGGTAATCGCGCGGGGTAGACACGCGTTGGCGGTACAGCTCCTGACCCTGATCATCGAGGGCGATGCCTTCGATTTTTGTTCCGCCAAGGTCGATACCGATACGCATGCGGGCTATTTTAACGTTATTTGGTGTGACTGCAACAATACTGCAAATAATTGTTCGTATGATGCAATGGTAAGAATACTGAGTTTACATGGAAGGTGAGCAGCACGAGTGATATTTGCGGTTCAAGGAAGAATATTGGGGGCGCGGGATGCGCCCCATTTTATTCCAGAAATTCCTGTGAGCGAATATAATCCAGTCGAATATCCAGTACCTGACCCAAATGGTCCTCAGCGATAAGAAATTCCTGGTTTTGTTTGGCCTTCAGATCCAGCGGATTGACCGTGGCAATGCGGGTTTGACTCTGCTCCTGCCACACCAGTTTGATTTGTCGTTGTTGCATGATGGCCAGTTCGAACTCGCTATAGAGGGCGCAGGAGATAGGGCGGTAGCGGGTTTCGTCTTTAGTCATTCTCACTCCTTGTCGAGACATGTTGCAGCTCTGCGTCTGCATCTAGTTCAATATCGAAAATAATCGGCCTGCAACAGACCTGACAGTCCTCGATATATTGCTGGTTTCCGGCGCTGGTGTCTATAAGTGCAGTAAACAATTCACCACAGTAAGGACAGCTGACCGTGGTTTCCAACAAGTTGCTCATGATGTAATCAATGTAAAGTAAAATTGCATGGAGATTTTGTAAGGATAATTGACGCTGATACTGTAACGCTTTATACAAGTATACAGGATGATTAAAAAAGGATTCAGCTTGTACGATGAAACTCTACCTCATGCGCCACGGTCAGGCAGCCGGCGAGCAACAAGATCCACAACAAGGTTTAACTAGCGAAGGTCGGCAGGCCATAGAGCAACTGGCGCGGCGACTCGAGCAACAGGGCATCCGCTTCAGCCAGATTTTTCACAGCGACAAGACCCGCGCGCAACAGACCGCAACGATCATGCGTCGTTTGCTTGCCCCCGGTATCGCACCAAAAATGCGCGGCGGCCTGAGGCCAAATGATGATCCGCGATTATTAATAAAAGAGATTGAAGGCTGGACCGTCGATACCCTGATCACCAGTCACCTGCCGTTTATCCCAACCTTGCTGTCCCTCCTGACGGGTGAGTTGCAAAACGTTGTTGTAACGCCGGGGACGATAATCTGTCTGCAACAAGATAACGGTGGGTGGGTGATTGAATGGGTGGATGCTCCCTGAGCGTTGCCTCAGCCGGCGATTTGGTGCACTTCCATTCGTAAATGCACCCTGCATCAATGGTACCATGTAAAGATAGAAAAACAGTATCTCAGGCTCAGTGCTGTCACTGGTGTTGTGAGACGATATGGCAAAAAATAGGACCAGTCTCAAATATTTTTTCGTTGTTGATTAATGGAGCAGTCTATAACACACAACCCTATCATTCGTCTTTCTTCTAAAGACATCATATTCCAGAGCGCTTGTTTTAATTCAGACGCTGATTTTGGTTTTTTTCCATTCGGCGGCAGTGGTATTTTGTCTGTACCAAACCAAAAAATTAGATATATACCATAACCGTATGCGCCTGGATCACGGCTATATTTTTCTATAAGTTGGCGCCATAGCGCAGTCCATAAATCTTTATGGCTGGCACGTTTTATTTCAACGGGTACATTAAATCCACCATAGGTAACTTTGATGTCTGCACGATTGTTATCTGCATAATCACCTTCTTTACTAGCATTGATTTTTAATGAGGCTAATAATTGTTTCAGGTCCGAAAGAAGCGTATCACGGCAAATATTTTCAATCTTGGGAGCAGTAATTTTACCGTGTCCATCGGTGTTCCAGTACTGTTTGTAATCGTCGGTACTTCCATCACGAATGCGAAGTGCCAGATCTTCTAAATGACTCAGTGTCAGTACCATTAGATCTGCGGGATTTGCCGGTTCTAGATTCTTTAGTGTCTGGCTAACCTGTTTAATATCAGGTTGTAGAAAAGTCTTGTCTCTTACAATTTTACGTTGCCGGTATAATGCGCCTTGGATTGATTCCTTCCATTTGCCTAGTTCCGGTAAGTTAAGCAAATATTCCAATTGTTCTGTGACGGCTTTGTTACTTTTGCCGGATAGAATATTAATGTATGCAGATATCTGATCGGCCACATCCATATTATGTGTTACAGAATAGGATCCAGAAATTCTACGATAATGGGGGGTAAAATGAGAGCCCAAATAACGGATGAATAGACCAATAGTCTTTTCCGGCAGTTTATCATAGTCTGGATGCCATTGATCGATACGATCTGTTAAAAAGCCAGCGACCATCTGTATGCGGGCGGCATTATTTTCCAGGAAATCACAAAATGGTTGCTGGTACTTGCCGGGAGATAATAGTAGGCCTGCCGTTAGCCATCGACTATGCTGTACAATATTCATGCTTCCCAGTTGTCGTTTTTTATCAATAAGCTTGAGTAAATCAGTTTTCACATATCTCATGGCTGCCTTAATCAGATAATCCAGATCACTGATTTGCTCTTTCTTTGCCCGAACAGGATATTGTTCCAGAATTGGCAGTACAGTGAGATATACAATAGGTAGCCAATCTTTATCATAGGCTAACTGGTATATACCCGTAACCGAGTTTTTCCCAGCTTTTAAACTGGTTACAGCAAGTTGTATATATACTTCACTGACCAGGTCAGGCCGGGTTTTGATTAGGAATTTAAGCCATTCAGGGTCCTCTGTTGATTCAGTGAATTGAAAAGCCAATGCATGTTTATATTGTTGGTCCGTTATTGATTTTAGTTTATTGGCGCTAT
>JAHEDB010000250.1 GCA_024641465.1 Chromatiales bacterium
TTAGGTATAATCAGTACACAGCCCTCGTAGCTCAGGGGATAGAGCACTTGCCTCCTAAGCGAGGGGTCACAAGTTCGAATCTTGTCGAGGGCACCAAACATTTACACTGTACAAAATACGATACTAAATTTTGTAAAGTACACACAGGTACACAAGCCCTCCATAGCAATAAAGTTAATACAAATCAAATGGTTATAAAGAAAGCTAAATCTTAGGAGGGGGATGCTCTATCCAGCTGAGCTACCAGGGCGGTGTGAGGGGGTTGATTCTAGCATCGCCGCCGGACGGGTTCTAGGTGCGCTGGCTAAATCACGGGAGTTGCCTGTGGGATTTGGGCTCGTTTGACGTCAGGCGCGGGCGATGGTGGACCTGCCCTTGGATGCGATTTTTGCGCCGTCGGCATCGTAGAGTTCAGTATTGCCGGGGATATTGCCGTGCAGGATGGACAGGGACGAGTCGGTGAGCCGGCGTTTGGTCTCGATGATGACGCCATTGAGTTTATTCTTTACGGTACATTCCCTGGCGAGTTCCGCCACCATGTTCCACAGCTTGTAAAGTTCATCGCCGGCGCGGCTGGACGAGCCGTTGATGAGCTGTTTCATGGCGGCCAGGTCTTTACCGAGGCCGAGTTTTTGCAGCATGGCGACACGATTTGTTTCGAGTTGTTCGATGCGGTCGCTTAACTGGTCTTTATTGACGGCGGCCTGTTGCAACTGCTCCACATCCTCGGACTCCAGCGCTTTATGTTCTGAATCCAGCACGAGGGATAATTCACTCATGGCCTCGTACAAATCCCTGAGCAGCAGTTCAAGCTTGAGGTTATCCG
Source organism: Chromatiales bacterium (assembly GCA_024641465.1). Lineage (GTDB taxonomy): Bacteria > Pseudomonadota > Gammaproteobacteria > UBA6429 > Thiohalophilaceae > JAHEDB01. The sequence continues at coordinate 827 of JAHEDB010000250.1, forward strand.
GCATCACCGTGTTGTTTCCAGATTAGTCGAGAGTATCGAATGAGGATTCAAAATCGATCATTTTGTTGGCGACGCGTTCCGGGTCGACCTTGTACTCACCATTAGAGATGGCATTCTGCACACTGCTGACCCGGCCTTTGTCCACCTCGGGTTGTGATGCCAGTTGATGTTCGAGGGCCTTGAGGCGTTCGGCCGTATTCGTCAGGCTCACCTTGTCGCTGCCCGCGGAACTGCGTGACGATGTGCCCTTGGTCGAGTCACTGGATTCCTTTTTGCTACTCGTGACGCTACGCTCACCGGTTTGCTGTGCGCGTGAAGAATTAATACCTGATATGTCGTTAGCCATTTTGTAACTCCTGACTCTGGCCGCGATATTATAGCGGCATAATTTTGTCGATCTTTAATAAATCATTGCAAGCTGTTGATACAAAACATTTAGATATTTTGTCACAGCTTAACCCTTACCGTTTTTGATGCTACAACCTCACCTTCAAGCACACGATTACTACCCGTGTTTTTTATACGAATATATTGGCCGCGAAAGCCGCTACTCATGGCCGTACCCTTAACGCGGATTTGTAAACCCTTGGTCTCGGCCAGGATGGTAACAAGATCGCCCTGTTTCACCAAATGGAGGGGTTTCACCGACATGGGGCCGATGATAAAACCGCTCGCCAGGCTATAACGCAATTCCATACCTTCCACTTCCTTGAACGAGCTGTAATAACCGTGCATGGCGCTGGACAGGTCTCGACGTTCTATCTTGAGATCGCTGACATGGATAATCGTGCCCCGCGGCAAAGGGTGATTGCTGACGACAGCCGGACCGAAGGCCTTGATCTCGACGGACACAAAGATCTGCCAGGGAGTGGTGCCAAAGCAGCGTACACCGAGGGTGGTCGGGCCGAGTTTTCTGGCGCCGGGGGGAGAAAAAACCTCCAGTGGCTGCGGGCACTTTGCCAGACGCAGACGTGGATCCAGCTTGCTGATGGTGGTGGCGACCTGAATGGATTCGGGAAACTGCTGCCGCACATGGTCTTCAATGGTTTTCTGGATATCGGCCACGGGTTGCAGCAGCTCGGTCTCGGCCAATAGCTTATTGCTATACAGCACCAGGCAAATACTTGCCAGGCAGATGGCAAACAGGGCCCGCAGCCGCACGGTGGGCTTGAATATGGTAACAAACATTAACAAAAGCATATTTCCGGTATCCTGTAGTCAACTTATTGACTGCCACTGTGAAACCCCGTGGTTTGACTAATATCTATATGAAATATAAGTGATATTATTTTTGACGGCCGCAAGTGCGTGTCAAAATTCAAACCTCATTTGCGGGTTACGCAGGGATGATGCCAGTGAAATTGCAAGAGATGTGCCAGTTGTTTACAGGTTAAGCAGAAGTCGATTTCAGCCGATATGTATTGGTAACTCTATAAATACTAACCTTCCTGGGAGAAGGATATGGCTGGCTTACTCGATGGTGTTGATCAACGAACCCGCCTCGCGGGTGAAAATCGCATGGAACTACTGCTGTTTACCCTGGGGAGTAAGCAGAAGTTTGGCATCAATGTCTTCAAAGTCCAGGAGGTGTTGCAATGCCCGGAACTGACCAGGATCTCCAATGGCGACAAAATGATCGTGGGCATCACCAATATTCGTGGCAAGACCATCACCGTACTGGATCTGGCCAAGGCGATAGGACAAAAGGCCATTGAAAATATTCAGGACAGTTTTGTGATCGTCACGGAATTTAACCGTACCATTCAGGGCTTTCTGGTCGGCGGGGTCGATCGCATCGTCAACATGAAGTGGGCGGATATCAAGGCGCCGCCCAAGGGCCTCGGTAAAAATAATTTTATGACCGCCGTCACCCAGGTGGATAATGAATTGGTTGAGATCATCGATGTGGAAAAGGTTCTGTCCAGAATGATGAATATTCCTACCACGCTCGGCAGCGATAACGCACAGGTTTCCCGGGCGGATAAGAAGCAGATCAAGGTCCTGGTGGTGGATGACTCCAGTGTGGCGCGTAATCAGATCAAGCGCACCCTCGATCAGATGGGCATTGAGTCGGTGTTGGCGAAAAATGGCCGTGAAGGTTTGATCGCGCTGAAGTCAATGGTGGAAGACGGTGAGCCCATTACCAGTAAACTGGATGTTGTGATCTCTGATATCGAAATGCCGGAAATGGACGGTTATACCCTGACCATGGAAATACGTAAGCATGAATTGCTGAAAAACGTACCGGTGATCCTGCACACCTCATTGACCGGGCAGTTCAATTCCAAAATGGTCGAACAGGTGGGGGCAAACAGTTTTGTGCCCAAGTTCAATGCAGAGATCCTCGCCGGGGAAGTCAAGGCGCTGATTAAATGAAGCATAGAAGCATTATTTGAACCGATTTCCGCCATGGATAAAAAAATAACAGTAAGTATAAAACTGTGACAGAAGAAATCCTTTCCACACAGCAATACGATGTCTTTCGCCATTTTCTGGCAGAGGCGTGCGGTATTGTGTTGGGTGAGAATAAACACTATCTGGTGACCAGCCGTCTGAATCGCCTGACCAAGGAATTTTCATTCCCCACTATCAGCGCGATGCTCGATACCCTGGCCCTGGGCACCAACAAGCAACTCAAGGAACGCATCATTGATGCCATGACCACCAATGAAACCAGCTGGTTTCGGGATACCTATCCCTATGAAATTATGCGCCATGAGTTGTTGCCCCATTTTGCCAAGAAAAAACCCAGTGCCCTGCGTATCTGGTCCGCCGCCTGCTCAACCGGGCAGGAGGCCTATTCGATCAGTATGACGATTGCGGAATACCAGATGGCCAATCCCGGTGCACTATCGACCTTTGTCGAGATCGTCGGCACGGATATCTCACCGACCGTGCTGAAAATCGCCAGGGAGGCCGTGTATGATGAAATTAATATCATCCGCGGCCTGTCGGAGGAGCGGCGTAACCGCTATCTGGTGAAAGAGAATGAAAAGTGGAAAATGCGTGATGCCATCAAGGCGCCGGCGAGGTTTGCGGAACTCAATCTGCTCAATAGCTATTCCCTGCTGGGCAAGTTCGATATCATTTTTTGCCGCAATGTTTTGATCTATTTTTCCACCGAAAGTAAGACCGACATCCTCAACCGCATGGCGCAAATCCTCAATCCGGGCGGCTTCCTGATCCTCGGTGGCTCGGAATCACCAACGGGTTATAGCCCGGCCTATGAAATGGTGCGGTATAAACAGGGTGTGATCTACCGCCTCAAAGACACCTGGTAACCTGTCGCCAAGCACAGGTCGATGAGACTGGCCTGTGTTTGCCGCCCCGGCGAGGTTTTTGCCGCAAGACACTTCTGAAAATACCATATAAACCAATCTCTTAGCTTGTGGCACAACAGTTGCAATGCCTCTGTCAAACATAGACATGGGGTAACACAATGCAATTCAACTTTGAAAAATACCTGGGGCTGCACGAACCGGCCCTGCATTTACAAAGTCGCCGTGCCCAAATTCTGGCGGCCAATGTGGCCAACGCCGATACACCCAAGTTCAAGGCCCGCGACATCGATTTCAAGGCGGCCATGCAACAGGCCTCAGAGTATCCCAAGGGCAGGGGTCCCTTGGAACAG
>JAHEDB010000251.1 GCA_024641465.1 Chromatiales bacterium
CCCGCCTCGCTACAGGGGATGAAGGATTATATCGAGGCCAACAAACTATCGAAGAATCTGATCTTTTATATGGCGATCCCCCCCACCGAGTACGCCACGGTCGGTCAGGCGATCGCCAATGTTGGCCTGCACCAGCAGGACGGCGGCTGGCGCCGGCTGGTGATCGAGAAACCCTTTGGCTATGACACGGAAAGCGCCCAGACGCTGAACGCCAAATTGCATGAACACTTTGCCGAAAAACAGATCTTCCGTATCGATCACTATCTCGGCAAGGCCATGGTACAAAACGTGCTGGTGTTTCGCTTTGCCAACCTGATGCTGGAACCGATATGGAATCGCAACTACATCGACCATGTGCAGATCACCCACTCCGAGTCACAGGGCATCGGTGGTCGTGCGGCCTTCTATGACGGGGTCGGCGCGATGCGCGATATGATCCAGAGTCATTTATTACAAATGCTGACCCTGGTGGCGATGGAGCCACCGCCCAATCTCGATGCCGAATCGCTGCGCGACGAGAAGGTCAAGGTCCTCAAATCGATCCGGCCGATCCCCAAGCGCGCCGTCAACGCCCACGCCTTTCGCGCCCAGTACACCACCGGTGAGGTCAAGGGCGCACGCGTGCCCGGTTATCTGGAGGAAGACGGCGTGCCGGGCCATAGCTCCACCGAGACCTATGCCGCGCTCAAACTGTATATCGATAACTGGCGCTGGCGCAACGTGCCGTTTTATCTGCGCACCGGCAAGCGCATGGCGAAAAACAGCTCGGTGATCAGCATTCGCTTCAAACACCCGCCGCAACAACTGTTTCGCCAGACCCAGATCGAACAGATCAAGCCCAACTGGATCATCCTCGGCATCCAGCCAGAGGAGTGCATGCGCATCGAGATGCAGGTCAAGAAACCGGGACTGGAGCTGGACACACAGACCACCAGCCTCGATGCCAGTTATTGCGGCCACAGCGATTACCAACTGGATGCCTACGAGGGCCTGTTGCTAGACGTGATCGAAAATGACCGTTCACTGTTCCTGCGCTATGACGAGATCGCCTGGGCCTGGGAAGTGGTCGACCCGATCATCAAGCTATGGGATACCGAGCGGGATTATATCCATACCTACCCGGCGGGCAGTTGGGGGCCGTCTGAGGTCAACAAGCTGTTTGATCGGGACGATCACTACTGGCGCAATTCACTGCATCAGGAAGACGACTGATCCAGTTTGCCTGCCGCAGCCTGATCGATAAACCAGTGCAACTCACCGATGGGCAATATACCTTGCACAGGATATATCCGTGCACTGCCCTGTTGCAGGACATGGGCAAGCACCCCTGCCTTTTTTTCACCACTCACCAGCACCATGATCTGCCGCGCCTGATTCAACAGCGGGTAGGTCATGCTGACGCGCCAGCTGGCCAGCTTGTCCACATACACCGCCGCCACATTCCTGGTCGTTTCCTGCAGGATGTCAGTGCCGGGAAACAGGGACGCCGTGTGCCCATCTTCCCCCATCCCGAGCATGATCAGATCAAACACCGGTCGCTGATGGGTAGAGGGTATTAACGTCTGAATCAAATCGGCATAACGCACAGCCGCCTCATCGGCCTGAGGATAATGCGTCGGCACGGGATGCAGGTTTTGAGCGGGAATGGGGATATGGCGCAATAAACAATCCAGCGCCATACCGAAATTACTCTGCGGGTCGTCCTCGGGGACATAGCGTTCATCGCCGATGAAGATATGCACGCGCGACCAGTCGATTTGTCCGGCAAAAGCCGGTTCCGCCAGCAGGCGATACAGGGCCTGCGGTGTCGCACCACCGGTCAGGGCAACATAAAACACGCCCCGTTGGGCGATCGCCTGTTGCGCCTGTTCCTGCCAGAAACGGGCACCGGCCTGACTAAGCGACACTGCATCAGGCTGGATATGTAAAATATGCCGTGGGTTTAACATGGTTAGTTCGATATCGTAGATGAGTGAGTATCAAGTCTATCCAAGCTCACCATGCATATCCACTTCCAATCCATACCACCGCAGGGCCTTCAAACCGCCGTAGCCCCTGTTCTGCCAAGCCTGGTGTAAATTACTAAAATTGACCATACCAACAAATAAAACTATATTTATTTCAATATGTTACGAAAACAAGAATTCATACTATTATTAACAAATATATCAAGCAAGACCACAACAAAGCCGATGTTATGTATTAATCCGTAATCGGCACAGACCGGATCCATTTATGAGCGACGTACAGTCCAGACTGCAGCAGGTTCGACTTTCTTATGTCAGTGAATTGCCTGATAAACTACTCAGGCTGCATGCGCTGTGGCGCAGCATTAAGGCCGATCAGTGCTCCGCCAACAGCGCCACGGAACAGGACGAGTTCTTCACTATCGTGCACAGCCTGGGAGGGTCTGGCGCAACCTTTGGATTTGATACCCTGACGACAACCGCCAGGCCCCTGGAAAGGCTATTTATCTATCTTAAGGATCACCGCCCCGCTGAAATTGATCACATCTCACAGATTGACACCCTGATTACCGTTCTGGATGAAACAGTCCAGTCGATCATCCGTCAGCCTGGAGAGTTTAAAGCGCTCGAATTTTCCACACCACAAGACACTAAAGTAGACCTGGCAAATGTCGTGGTGTATATCCTGGTCTCAGATAAGCTAATGTCAGAAGGACTTGCCGCACAGCTTCGCACCAGGGATTTTCAGGTTGTCATACTCTCAAAACTGACTGATATAGACCGAATCTCCACAGACAAACAACCACTGGCGCTGTTGATTGAAAGTCAGTATCTGGCTGGAGATGCCGGACCCATGGCCATTCAGAATCAGGATGCAAAAATACCCATTGTATGCCTGTCCGCAACTGATGACATTGCCAGTCGCGCGAATGCAATACGCAGTGGCGCGGATTATTTCACCAGCAACCATGTTGACCTTAATCATATCAGCAACATTCTTGACTCAATCCTTAGCAAAGGACATGAGCCAGCCTACCGGGTATTGATTATTGACGATGATGAAGCACTAGCCACTTTATACGCCACCTTTCTGGACCGGGCTAATATCACGACCCAGGTTATCAGTGACCCCCGCCAGACTCTCGACGCCATTGCCAGTTTCAGACCGGAGTTGATTTTGCTGGATATTCATATGCAGCATATAAACGGCTATGAGATCGCGAGCATCATCAGGCAAATACCCGAATTCGATATTATATCAATTATTTTCATGTCGTCTGAACAGGATTCCCATCGACAACTCATTGCAATTGACCACGCCGGTAATTTCCTGAAAAAACCCGTCTGGCCTGACTACCTGGTAACGACCGTCTTATCTAAATGCCGGCACTCTCGTAAACTTATAGAAATACAACACCAGTTACAAAACACCTTGCGTGAACATGAATCACAGCGCTTGGCTATGGATCAACATTCCATCATCAGCATCACCGATGCCGATGGCAACATTACCTATGTTAACCACATGTTTTGCGACATCAGCGGCCGAAGTGAAGCAGAATTAATAGGAAAGAATCACCGCATAATAAAATCAACCGAGCATAACAAAGAATTTTACAGCAACATGTGGCAAACCATAAGCAGCGGGCAGATATGGCATGGTGAAATCAAAAACCAGGCTAAAAATGGTGAGGGCTACTGGGTAGAGTCTACCATCGTCCCGTTTCTGGATGAGAATAGAATCCCTTATCAATATATTGCGGTCCGCACGGACATAACCAAAACCAAAACTGCTGAGATTGAACAGAAACTCCGTCAACAACGCCTGCTTGAACAAAATACCGCCCTGGCTATTTTGACGAACAAGGAAAAGTTGTTTCTCGACGATAAACCGACGGCGTATACAAAAATCACTGAGCTGGTCGCAGACACCTTGCATATAGACAGGGTCAGCATCTGGTTTTTTAATATGGATAGAGATATCCTGATTTGCGAACACCTATTCGATGCACGCAATCCGGCCGGGGGGTGCGATTATTTCCTGGATGCGAAACTATTTCCTATTTTTATAAAAACCCTGTCACACGAAAGAATAATCGTCGCCGACAATGCCGACACCAACATCCTTACCAAGGAGCTACGCGGGAGTTATTTATCGAAGAACAACATCCAATCGGTCATCACCGCAGGTATTTACCACGAAGGAAACTGCATTGGCACCATCTGTTGCGAAGCCGTTGAAAATAAACGAGAATGGTGGGCGGAAGATAAAAACTTTGTTACGACTATCGCTGATTACATTGCTTTATTAATTGAACAATGGGACCGCCAGTCGATCCAGGATGAACTCATAATAGCAAAGGAACGTGCCGAAAAGGCCAGCATGGCAAAATCCGACTTTTTGTCGCGCATGAGCCATGAACTCAGAACCCCCCTGAATGCCATCATCGGTTTCTCGCAACTTATGGATATCAATCCGGA
>JAHEDB010000252.1:0-1877 GCA_024641465.1 Chromatiales bacterium
CACAATACTGGTACTTGGGCCTATCGTTGCCGTCGTTACAGGTAATATCGTCGAATCCGGTAGTGTAATCGGATCGGGTTCAACACTCGGTGGTGGTGCAGATCCACTTCCGCCACCACAGGCATTCGCCAACATAATCAAGCTGCCTATCAGGAATGATTTAGCCGCTAAAGGCATTGCCAATTTTATGCAGCGCATATGATCCTCCATTATAATATATACACATCATAATTACGGTTAATAGGTTTTACCTGTCATCGACAGGCCCCATTACCGACAACAATGCGGGTTAAATTTCCACCCACCTACCATCGTCGTTGCCAATCTACCCTGGACGGAATTACAAATAAGTTACATATCGTGGCTTGCGTCTATTTTTTGTCGAGTTTCATGTGGGGGGGAATGGTGGATATGGCTGGAACAATTCACCGGGCGTATGCAGTATTACGCCTTTCTTACTAAGGCAGGATAGTACCATTCGAGCAACAGCGACGAGGAAAACTCAATTGCCAAAGAATAGAAAGTATCCGCTGTTATAAAACACATGCAGGATGATCGCCGGCAGGACGTGTTGATAACGATCACGAAAGAAACCAAACACCAGACTGGGGATGATCACCGCCAGTGCCCACGCCGGTGGATGGGCCAGGAAATGCAATGCGGTGAAGACCACGCTGGTCACGATGTTCGGCAGGCTGATGCAATAGATCGACATGCGACTGAGCCGGGTCTGCCAGAGTCGCTCCTGCAACAGGCCGCGGAATACCAGCTCTTCGACTAGCGGATAAAGCAGGGCGGCCTGTAAGAACAAAATCAGGTTATGGATCAGCCAGTCCGGGCCGGTAATGGCGGTGCCGGAATAATACAGGCTGAACCAGAAAAACGGCGCCAGCAGCATGGCCAGCAGGTATGACCTGTCGCGCAGCAGTCGGGGCAGGATGGAGGTTATGGCAGGGCTGGTGTTCATGCCATATCAATAACACGGATGGCTTTGTACGTTCAAGAAATTAAACGAAGGCCCCCAGATCAATATTATACGTCTCTGGCGAAATCGCCTCGATGATACTGTCTTCGAGCATTTTGCGCAGTTTGACATCTTTAACCTGAACATACTTCATAAAACGACTGTTGTAGATAATCCGCAAATCCGGTCGCAGCAGATCACTTTCATTCTGTTCGATGACGATCCCCACCAGCCCTGACTTTAGCTGCACCAGAGAACCGACCGGGTAGATTCCAAGACAACGGATGTAGTGACTGACCATTTCTTTATTAAACAGGTTACCACTCCATTCGAGAAGCTTCTTTAAGGTAAAGCTAGGTTCCCAGGCATCTTTATAAACACGGATCGAAGTCAACGCATCATACACATCGATGATCGCCGACATATGCCCCACCTCTGAAATATCCTTTTCCTTAAGACCACAGGGATAACCCGATCCGTCACATCGTTCATGGTGCATGGTGGCCACATCCAGCGCATCCCGGCTCAGGCCGGGGATGTCCGCCAGGACCTCGACCCCCAGCAGGACGTGCGATTTCATAATATTAAATTCTTCATCGCTCAGTTTGTCAGGCTTGTTGAGGATCTCCAGCGGCACGCGCATTTTACCGACATCGTGTAGCAGACCACCCATGACAAGCTGCTGGATACGCTCCCGCGCCATACCCCGATCCAGCGCAAAGCTGGCGAGCAGGCCACTGACACTGACGGAATGCATAAAGGTATACTGGTCGCGGTGTTTGATGCGCGTCAGGCTGATCAGGGCATCCTTGTTACGAAACACCGAATTGACAATCTTCTCGGTAACCGGCTCGATGTGTTCCAGTTCGACCCGCTTACCGAGGCGCACATCTTCCAGCAGTCGGTGAATGAC
>JAHEDB010000252.1:1977-4397 GCA_024641465.1 Chromatiales bacterium
GTTTTTTGTGTCCGCGAGGACCGAGATCTGTATCGGGACTGTAACTGTCTCGGCCAGGTTGTTTTCAATCTTCACTTCCAGTAAGTATTTTGACTGCTGCGTTGTGTTCAGCACGCCGGTAACCGTTATCACACCTTCTTTATTAATACTGTCAATGGCAAATACATCGCCGACATTGCCGCTGACGATGCTATATCTCACTTCACTGCTTTCTAAAAAATAGCCGCTGAGTTTGTTGACAACCGCACCCTTCTCCGCCGATTCAGAAACGTCAAAATTCTGAACCTCAAATCCGATATTGTCCATTCCTGGGAAATTCTGCGGTGATCCAACGCCGGGCGTGGTGATATCAATTTCGCCATTACCATCACAAGTACTCGGCACATCATTCAAGGTAGCCTGTCCATTGAGACTCACACTGTCGCCAGTGATAGTACAAATATTTGGGTTTATAACAGGCGGGGCCTCACCTGGGTAGGTGATTGAGTAAGTCAGATTGCCGGACTGATCCAGTTCAATATCAATCTTGCCTTCCGTGATCTCATTGTTATAGCTGGAGATGAATGTAATATTGCCTGTCGAGAAAACAGTTAGATCACACCCCGCATTCCAGTTCGGGATCGTGCCGTGAATAGTAAATTGTTTGCCATCACTCTCAATCGCAGGGGAATCCGTATAACTGCTGACTTTTACAAAATACTGGGTACAGGGTGTCAGCCCTTCAATCGTGAAGAAGATTTTATCCTTACCCGCAATGTCAGCTACCTGAGTAAATTCTGACAAGTAAGGTGTAGCCGTGCCATTTTCTATCTGCCGGGCAAGATAGAGCCGATAGCCTCCCGCCTCAGTGTAGCTTGCCTGTTGCCAGCTAACATCAAACGCAGTTTCGCTAACTCTACCGACAGTTACGTTAACGGCATCAAGTGTTTGTGTGCTCAGCAGAGTACCCGCCGGATTGCCGGCATCGAGATGCTCAATCAGGATCTGATCAGGGCTATACACCGCGTTATAGCTCAAATCAACGCCGGAGGTCAGTTGCAGGCTTTTTAGTTGTTCCGGGAGGGGACCGCGGAGATTATTGGCCTGGAGAGTCAACCCAGTGATCGTGGTCTGCTCGGTATCGCAGACTACGCCATACCAGCTGCATTCCGTGCCGACGGCACCGGTCCAGCCGGTATTGTGGTGCCACTGGTCACCGCCGGTGGCCGTATACAGGGCCAGCAGGGCATCCCGTTCGGGCTGTGGGATGGCGGCCTGTACGATCGTGCTGTAATAGGCCAGGCCCAGCAGAATAAAACCGCTTAAAAACAGTCTGTTATGTTTTTTCATCCTTCTCCCCCTCAATCCATTCTCTCACCAACCAGCACAGAACGTTATCACACTGACGCAGATATCGGCGTGTGCTTATTTCTCGGACCAATCTACCACCCTTGCCGCCGATAAGGAACCGTCCTCATTCCAAACAAGCATCTATGCCCGGACCGGATAATTTTTTATAATCCCGCCTCAACCACCTTAACGGACTCACATGACTATCGATTCCTTCCTCCAGCAGCTTGATACCGCACCTGACAGCATCGAGTTTACCGATACCATGGCGGTCATCGAGGCCAGGTATGAATTCACCCCGACAACTTTTCACAATGGTGGACTAGTGAATGACGCCGGGCAAAATTCCGGCTCGTGCAAGCTGTTCGCCTTCGCCCGGCTACAGGGCTTGACGGAGCAACAGACCCTGGCCTGTTTTGGCCACTACTATCGTGATCACGTATTAAAAAATCCTGACGGCGATGACCATCAGAATATTCGCCACTTTATGCAAACCGGCTGGGCGGGGATCCGCTTTGACCGTCCGCCCTTAACCCCTGTCAACCCATAAGAGAACCAGCATGAGCAATTTTGAAAATGTCACCGTGGTAAAAAAGGCCAACATCTATTTTGACGGCAAGGTCACCAGCCGCACCCTGCTATTCCCCAATGGCGAAAGCAAGACCCTCGGCGTGATGCTGCCCGGTGAATACACCTTTAACACCGGCAAGAAGGAGATTATGGACATCATGGCCGGTGAGGTCGAGGTGTTACTGCCCGGGCAAACCAAATGGCAGAAGGTCAAAGGTGGCGAGAGCTTTGAGGTCAAGGCCAACGCCGCATTTCAGATCAAGGTCGGGACGATTGCCGACTATTGTTGTTCGTTTATCGATTAATCGACGCTGCCCGTAGGGTGCGTCTCACGCACCGTTTCTGCCATCGGTGCGCAGGGCGCACCCTACGTTAACGAATAAAGCAGAACTCCCTGGCGGCTGGTTGAAATACTTCGACGCTGCCCGTAGGGTGCGTCCCACGCACCGTTTCGGCCATCGGTGCGCAGGGCGCACCCTACGTTAACGAATAAAGCAGAACTCCCTGGCGGCTGGTTGAAA
>JAHEDB010000253.1 GCA_024641465.1 Chromatiales bacterium
AAATTGTAATGTATGCGACAAACGAAATTGGTAACTATCGTCTGGAAATGGAGACGAGGACCAGATTAAAGCCGCTGAGTTAGTAAATAACTGTTCCGAATTCATATCCATCATTCTTTCATTATAGGAAACCCGTAGAAAAGCCTGCGTCTTTGCGAGGAGTGATAACGACGAAGCAATCTCCATCTATTATACCCTGAACAGGAGATTGCCACGGCCTACAAATCAGGCCTCGCAACGACTGCGCCATGTCTGGTTTAGCAGTAACTGGATACCCTTTTGGAGCTCTTATTTAGAACCGGAGGAGGAACCGCGGGCGATTGAGTTTAAAAATGATTGAACCGCCAAGTCGCCAAGGACGCCAAGTAAAAAAATTATTGTCGGGTACGGTATTTAATTTGTCCACTCATTACATCACCTGCCGGCAAGTGGTGTAATTAAAAGATTGGCGTCCTGGCGGTTAATCGCTGCAAAACTGACCTGAAATTACGCATAAATGTAGTTATTGCGACAATAGTTGATAATGCACGAATAAAACTCTCGATAAAACAATCCATTGCTGTTGGTACATGGTTTGCATTGATAAATTAAGTCAATCGCAACCCGGAGATACTGTCCATCATGAGTTTATATATCAGCTCGGCCACGGCCAGCTCGGAATTAAAAGACAGCGCCATCAATCAGGCCATTTCCCGACTGGCGATGTCGGTGGCCATGGCCAAACAGCAGGGCGGTATCCCCGCTGGGCCATCACTCGATGTCACTTTCATGTTACCCGGCCAATTCGAAAAGCCCGACTTTACCGGTATGCGCATGGGGGGCTACAGCGATGAATCTGACACACTCTATTTTGAACGCTCCGTGCCGGAATACATCATCCATTCCGATATGGCCAAACAGTATGTGGCGGTGGTCATGCAGGATGTGGTTGATCATGCCGGTGAATTTTTTCAGGCGGGCGGTCACGAGTTTGATACCGCCAGGTGGCAACAGCTGGTGCAGTTAATATCTGATGCTGATGTGAGTCTGACCCAGTAGCAATAAAAGACAGGAATTAATACCATGCATTTCGCCCCCACGGCACATGAACACGAAGCCCTGCTAACGATGAGCGGCCCGGCCTTGATGGAATATTTTGTGGTCCGCGTCGCCGAGGTGGAAGAGGTCTGGGGCCTGGGCGATGAAACCGGTTGGATCATGCACGAACTGGATGGGCAAACCACTCTGCCGGTCTGGCCCTATCAACAACTGGCGAGAAACTGCGCCATTGATGACTGGCGCGGACAGGAATGTAAATCCGTTTCACTGGAACACTTTATCAGCCGCATCCTGAAACTCCTGGTCGAGAATGATATCCAGGTCGAGATTATGCCAAGCGAGGCAGCCCCGGGATTTATTATGAGCCCGCAACAGCTGTTGACCCTGTTCGAAGGTATTGTGGAATCGGGTGAGTATTTTCTTGAAGGCTGAGATTCTCTCGTCTTGAGAATACCTCATGGGTAAAAATCGTTACCGGCCGGGTGTCTTGGCGATTTAACACTATTTTCAAACAACCTCGGTCATTTCGCATACCCCACCCAGCACAATATGTTCTCCTTCACCTTTCAATCGGCCGGGCAGTAACTGCTGAAACATAAAGATATGTGTTAGAGGAATATCGGCCTGCATGACATAGTCACCAAACTGTCCTGCCAGTTCCTCACTGTCGCTGAAAGAATTCAGGTTGTTGAGTAGAATGACATAACGGTGTTTACTGAACTGGTGCAGGATGTCGTGACTGGTGAGTTTATTGAAGCCGCGATACAGGCGCAGGTGGGTATTGTCGGGATAAGATTGTTGTAACTCATACTGGCAATAGCTGTAGAGCAGATCCAGCTGCGACTCAAGTGCATTAGTGTTATAGATACCGGTGGTTCGTTCATGCATATAGCGTTGATAAGTTTCACTCCTTGCCGAAGGGATGGCGCCGTGATGCCAGCGGGGCAACAGGCCGAAGCGCGATTCCACCCATCCCTTTAATACCGCTCCCTCGCGGCTGTCAGGGTCAAACAACCAGCCACGTAACATGCTGAGGTAATTGGCCTTGCTGCGAGCCTTGTCGTTGTTGTCTGTCAGTCCGGCCTCTTCCAGATGTTCTAATTGAAAACTCGCCTGCATATAGTCGATAAAAAACTGCCCGCGTTGTTCGACGCTGAGTATTTTATCGAGTCCTTGCCACAACGGTTTATGCAATTCGGCCACCCCATCGAGGTATAACGGTACGGGGTGGTGCTGGTAGGTCAGACTGCCAAGAATTTTCGCCGGCAGGTTACAGCGATTGATGGGCAGACAGGCATTGGCCGGCAGACTCGGTTGTGGGTTTGTCGCAGACCGTTGTGTTGTGTCGCTATCCATACAGTGCCTTTGGCTTTGTCGTATACCTCACATGGTTTTTTAACCAGGCGCAAACTAATAAAACAAATGCAAACAGGTAGTTACAGATTATTTTCAGGTCTGGCACGGTCGTTGCTCTACACCTACTGACAGTTTATTTATTTTGTCCACTAAGGAGAAAGAACCATGGCATTACGTCAATGTGCAATATACGGTAAGGGTGGTATCGGTAAGTCTACCACGACTCAGAACCTGGTAGCAGCGATGGCTGAAGCCGGTAAGAAAGTAATGATCGTCGGCTGTGACCCCAAGGCCGATTCAACTCGCCTGATCCTGCACTCCAAAGCGCAGAATACCATTATGGAAATGGCCGCCCAGGCCGGTACCGTTGAAGATCTGGAACTGGAAGATGTACTCAAGGTCGGTTATGGCGACATCAAGTGCGTTGAATCCGGTGGCCCTGAGCCCGGTGTCGGTTGTGCCGGTCGCGGTGTAATCACCGCCATCAACTTCCTGGAAGAAGAAGGCGCCTACGACGAAGACCTCGACTTCGTATTCTACGATGTACTGGGTGACGTTGTGTGTGGTGGTTTCGCCATGCCGATTCGCGAAAACAAGGCCCAGGAAATCTACATCGTGGTTTCCGGCGAAATGATGGCCATGTATGCGGCCAACAACATCTCCAAGGGTATCGTGAAGTATGCCAATTCAGGCGGAGTTCGTCTCGCCGGTCTGATCTGTAACTCCCGCGAAACCGACCGTGAAGACGAGTTGATCGAAGCCCTGGCCTCCCGCCTTGGCACCACCATGATCCACTTCGTGCCACGTGACAATGCAGTACAACGCGCTGAAATCCGTCGTATGACCTGTATTGAGTATGACCCGACCGCCAAGCAGTCCGATGAATATCGTGCCCTGGCGCATAAGGTAATCAATAACACCAACCTCAATATTCCGACTCCAATCACCATGGACGAACTCGAAGAGCTATTAATGGAATTCGGTATCATGGATGAAGAAGATACGAGCATTGTGGGTAAGACAGCGGCTGATGAAGCGGTTGCCTAGTTTGTAATCGGGCGATAAGACCGGCTGCCTCGGCAGCCGGGCTCATCAAAAAAAGGGATGGCAGTTTATTCCCTTCTTGTTAAACGGGCGTCCACGGATTAGTGGCGACGACAACAGGAGTAATTAGTATGAGTAATTTGACGAAAGAAGAGACCGAAGCCCTCATCCAGGAGGTGCTCGAGGTCTATCCGGAAGATGCGAAAAAGGAACGCGCCAAGCACCTGGCGGTAAACGACCAGAGTATTGAGCAGTCCAAGAAATGCATCACCTCTAACAAAAAATCCCTGCCGGGTGTGATGACCATTCGTGGTTGCGCCTATGCGGGTTCCAAGGGTGTGGTTTGGGGTCCCATTAAGGACATGATCCATATCTCCCATGGTCCGGTTGGCTGCGGGCAATATTCACGTGCCGGTCGGCGTAACTATTACATCGGTACTACCGGTGTAAACACCTTCGTAACAATGAACTTCACCACTGATTTTCAGGAGAAGGACATTGTATTCGGCGGTGACAAGAAGCTTGACAAGACGATCCATGAAATCAACCAGCTGTTCCCCCTCAATAAGGGCATCAGTATCCAGTCTGAATGTCCCATCGGTTTGATCGGTGACGATATCGAAGCGGTCTCCAAGAAGACCTCCGCCGAGATCGAAAAACCGGTCGTGCCGGTACGTTGTGAAGGTTTCCGCGGCGTGTCTCAGTCTCTGGGCCATCACCTGGCGAATGACTCCATTCGTGACTGGGTGTTGGGCAAACGCGACGATGACAACAGCTTTGAAACCACACCGTACGATATCTCCATCATCGGTGACTATAACATCGGCGGTGACGCCTGGGCCTCACGTACCCTGCTCGAAGAAATGGGTCTGCGCGTTGTCGCCCAGTGGTCCGGTGACGGCACCCTGTCAGAAATCGAACTGACCCCCAAGGTCAAGCTGAACCTGGTGCATTGCTA
>JAHEDB010000009.1:0-15438 GCA_024641465.1 Chromatiales bacterium
CGTGCCGTTGTCACTGACGACAATGGCCACGCCGCGTTCTTCCCAGTTGCGTGTCGCAATCTGGATCTTGCCCTGTCGTTCTGGCAGGGCGTGCACGGCATTGACCAGCAGGTTGACCAGGACCTGTTGCAGTTCCTGCGGATTGATCTCCACCTTGCCGTGGGCCTTGAGTTGCAGTTCAATCGAGAAGCGGTGGGTGCTGCGCAGGTGTTGCACCAGTTTCAGGACATCCTCCACCAGTGCGTTGACATCGACCTCGGTCAGGTAACCGGCGTATTCGCTGGGCCGAGCATACTGCAACAGGTGATTGACGATCTCCTGGATGCGATAGACCTGCTGGAAGATCAGCTCGACTTCCGTGCGCGCCGGATCGAGGGTCGGGCCCAGTATCCCCACCAGGATGTCGAGGTTGCCGAGGATGACCTGGGCGGGGTTATTGATCTCATGTGCCACCCCGGCGGTGAGTTCCCCCAGCGCGGCGAGTTTTTCCGCCACCACCAGTTGTTGACGCGTCTCGCGCAGAACACGAATGGTGTGGCGCAGGTCGGCATTCTTTTGTTCCAGTTCGGCGGTGCGTTCGGCCACCTTGTCTTCGAGTTGATCGGCCCAGTCCTGGATCTGCCGGCTGCGTTCCTGCAACAGATCTAACATGGCATCAAACTCGCGCGCCAGTGCGCCGATTTCATCCTGCGATCTGACCTGACCGATACGCTGTGCGCCACCCTCGCGGGTTGAATGCACCACCGCACTCATCGCCTCGATGGGTTGAAATATGGATTTGGCACCACGGATCGCCAGCAGCGATGACAACACCATCAGCACCAGAAACAGACCGACCAGAACGATCAGCGCCTGCCACAAGCGCCATGTATAGGGCGCCTCCAGATAACCGCTATACAGCATGCCGACGCGCGCGCCGTTTTCATCGACGATGGGTTCGTAGGCGGAGATATACCAGTCGTTGACGACGAAGGCCCGATCGATCCAGGTCTGCCCCTGCACCAGCACCTTAGTCCGCACTTCATCGGAGACGCGGGTGCCCAGGGCGCGTTCACCCGGTCCGAGTGGGACGTTGGTGCTGATCCGCACGTCATCGATAAATACCGTCACCGTACCAATGCTGCCCGACATCAAACTGCCCGGGCCATACACCAGATCGCGGATGGCATCGACAAAGGCGAAATTGGCATTCAACAGCACGCCGCCATCGAGCAAGGCCACCAGTTTGCCGCCCGCCTGCTTGATCGGATAGATCGCCCGGATCATCATGCCGCGATCTTCACTCTTGCGCTCGGTCGGATGAGCACGCGGTGTGTCGAGCAGGGGCAGTTCGATATTGCGCGCCAAAAAGGGACTCTCGTCGGCCAGTTCGGCGGCGCTGAAGATCTCGACACCGGCCGTGGCCTGACCCTGGGCCGCACTGAGCAGGGCCTTCGAGGAGCGGACCCGCTGCCCACTGCTTTCTTCATATAAGCGATTGCCGCTGACATCGATAATATGCAGATAGGTAAACCCGCTGGCGATCTTCAGTTCGCTCAGTTGCTGGTGGATCGCGGTCGCGTCCTGCGCCTCCAGCGAGGTGCGAAACACATAGGATTCCGCCAGACGACCGAGGCGATTGAGATAGTCCTGACGCATGCGACCGAAAACATCATCGGCGACGGTGAGGTCGGTGTTGACCTTGAGGTACAACTGATCATAAGTGAGGCGGGCACCCCAGTAGACCGCCAGCATCAGCACGATGGGCATCACCAGCAGGATCGGAAACAGCACCAGCACCAACAGCTTGTAACGGACTGTCTCACGCACCGCCCGGCTGATGCGCCTGATGATGTTCATTGCGGCGGCCTAGCTACAGACTTCCCAGGCGTGGACCTTGCGTTCGAGTGTCTTGCGCGACACACCGAGGCGACGCGCGGCCGCCGACTTGTTGCCGCCTTCCTGTTCGAGGATAGCCAGGATATGGCGCTTCTCCACTTCTTCCAGCGACATCTCGCTGTTATCGGTGGCGGTCTGCTGCACCGGCGCATTGCGTGTTAACACTGCGCCCAGGCACTGACTCGGGGTCATGTTCAATAACAGGCAACGCTCGATGACGT
This sequence comes from Chromatiales bacterium, assembly GCA_024641465.1. Taxonomy (GTDB): domain Bacteria; phylum Pseudomonadota; class Gammaproteobacteria; order UBA6429; family Thiohalophilaceae; genus JAHEDB01. The sequence goes on from JAHEDB010000009.1 coordinate 2,100, forward strand.
TTTTCAGTTCGCGCACATTGCCCGGCCAGTCATAGGCCTGCAATACCGCCATCTGCGCATCACTGAAGCTGGTCGGGTTAAGGCCCATCTCGGTGGCCAGGGTGGCAATGAAATGGCTGGTCAGCACCGGCAGGTCTTCGATGCGCTCGCGCAGGGCCGGCATGCGAATCGACAGCACAAACAGGCGATAGAAGAGGTCTTCCCGGAAGTTGCCCTTTTTGACCTCCTCACTCAGGTCGCGATTGGTGGCGGCGATCACACGCACGTCGACCGGGATCTCCTTGTTCGAACCCACCGGGCGGATAGTGCGTTCCTCCATGACACGCAGCAGGTGGGTCTGCATCGACATCGGCATCTCGCCGATCTCGTCGAGAAACAGGGTGCCGCCATTGGCGTAGGTGAACAGGCCCTCGCGGGCCTGATGGGCGCCGGTGAAGGCACCCTTGACGTGACCGAACAATTCGCTCTCCAGCAGTTCGGCACTCATGGCGCCGCAATTGACCGGGACAAAACTGCCGCGACGCGAACTGAATTCATGCATGGCGCGGGCGGCGAGTTCCTTGCCGGTGCCGGACTCACCTTCGATCAATACCGTCGAGGGCATGGGTGCGACCCGCTTGATCAACTCACACACGCCCTTGATCAGCTCGCACTTGCCGACCATGCCGGAACCGTCGCGATACTGATCGAGCTGGCGGCGCAGCACAAAATTCTCGCGCTGGATACGCTGCCGGTCCATGCAGCGCTCGATGGAGGCCATCATCTGCTCCATGCGAAAGGGTTTCATAATGAAGTCCGCCGCCCCGGCGCGCAGCGCGGCGATCGCGGTTTGCAGATCGGCATAGGCGGTGATGAAGATCACCGCGGTGGTGCTGCCCTGCTCGCGCAATTGCGTCACCCACTCGACACCGGAACGGCCGGGCAGGCGGATGTCGGCGATGATCAGATCGAAGTGACAGCGCTGATGCAGGGCCTCGGCCATGTCCGCATCATCGGCCACTTCCACCAGGCTGAAGTGTTCATCCAGGCCCTTTTTCAAAAAACTACAGATCCCCGGTTCGTCGTCGACGATCAACACCGAGGCCATTTGGGCCCCCTGTGGAGCAACATCCCTGGCAGGTGAATAGGTGTAGGTGCTGCTTTCTGTTTGCAACATGGCGACATGACCTCATCAGTTTATTAATGTTTAATAAAGTACTTACTTCCTTTATCAATCGGGTCTTGCGGCGGGACATTTTATCGCAGTCGGTTAACTGCGATTTGGACATTTTGACTCACATCAAGTGAAGCATCCTAACATTGATCCAGACAAAATATGAACCGGGTATAGAATAAAATTATAGTTCCTTGTTTTTATGTCGAATTCTGCGCGATGAAGGCCTTTAGCCCGGTGCAATCCAATTACATTCTTACTGGCATATCCCTTGCTACCCCATAGATCAGTATTCATCGGCGGAGGCAATCCATGCGGGCACTACAGCGCTTTATCTTATTTACCGGCCTGATCTTATGTTTGATCGGCCCCTGGCAGGCGGGTGTGCAAGCGGCGTCCTCCCCCCACAATAAAACCATTCGTCTGGCCACCACCACCAGTACCGAAAACTCCGGATTATTACACGCCCTGTTACCGCGCTTTCAGGCCGACACCGGTTATGAGGTACACGTGATCTCGGCGGGAACAGGCAAGGCCCTGCGCATGGGTCAGGACGGTGATGTGGATGTGGTGCTGGTGCACGCCCCCGCCGCGGAAAACAAATTTATCGCCGCGGGTTATGGTGAGCGGCGTTACCCGGTGATGTATAACGATTTCGTTATCCTCGGTCCGGCCACTGACCCGGCGAATATTGCCAAAGCCGCCAGTGCCGCCGACGCACTGGCCCGTATCGCCAAACGATCCGCCGTGTTTGTCTCGCGCGGCGATGATTCCGGTACCCACAAGAAGGAACGCGGCCTGTGGCACACGGCAAAACTCAAACCTGTGGGTAGCTGGTATCGCGAGGCAGGTCAGGGCATGGGCAAGGTGATCCAGATGGCCGATGAGTTGCAGGCATACACCCTGGCCGATCGCGGCACCTGGATCGCCTACAGCAATAAGACCCAACTGAAGATCGTATTCCAGGGTGATAGTGTACTGCACAATCCCTATGGGATCATCGCCGTCAACCCGAAACGTTTCCCGGAGGTCAATCATGCCGGGGCCCTGGCGCTGATCAAGTGGATGACATCGGAGACCGGTCAGAAGCGCATTGCCGATTTCAGGATCGCCGGTTTCACCTTGTTTACCCCTTCCGCCCACCAGTTGTCCGAACTCGGTATTGGTAAGTAGTTGCACGGCCATGGAGCATTTATTCTCAGCAACACAAACAGCGCTTGGTTTACTCGTCAGCGGCAACGCCGAGTTGTGGGCCATCATCGGCATCTCATTCCGGGTATCGACCACCGCCATCCTGATCGCCGTGTTGCCGGCGGTGCTCACTGCGTTTGTCCTGTCCTATGCACGCTTCACCGGGCGACGCCTGCTGATCTCCTTGTTCAATACCCTATTGTCGATCCCGGCGGTGGTGATCGGCCTGAGCTGTTATGTGTTGCTGTCGCGCCAGGGCCCCTTGGGCGATCTGCATTTGTTGTTTACCCAGACCGCGATGGTGATTGGTCAGGTTGCGTTGTGCTTCCCGATGCTGGTGGCGATGGGTCACTCGACATTCCAGGCCGCCGATAAACGCGCCTGGGAAACCGCGCGCACCCTCGGCGCCAGTCCGCTCTATGCACTATTGACGGTGATGCACGAGGTGCGTTTCGGTTTGATCGCGGCGCTGCTGGCCGGCTTTGGCCGCATCATCGCCGAGGTCGGCGCATCGATGATGCTGGGGGGGAATATCCTGCACTACACGCGCAATATTCCCACCGCGATCGCACTGGAAACCAGCAAGGGGGAATTTGCGCAGGGCATTGCCCTGGGCATGGTCCTGTTGGTGATGGCCTTCGTGTTAAACAGTTCGTTACATTACTTTCAGGGTAAGGGCCAGATTGTAGGATAAATTCATGCAGCCACTTTCACTACACGATATACACAAGACCTTCGGTGCACGCCGGGTGTTACAGGGCGCGACGCTGGAGTTAAACACCGGGACCTGTTGTCTGTTGACCGGCGCGAATGGCGCCGGTAAATCCACCCTGCTGCGGATCTGCGCCGGTCTGGAAAAACCCGAGGCCGGTTACGTTGACCTCGGCGCCGGGAGGATCCGCTGGAAGCGTGCGCGACGTGACTTGCAGAGACAAAGCGTCTATCTGCATCAACAACCTTATATGTTCGATAGCAGCGTCAGACAGAATCTCGCCTATGCCCTGCACCGACATACCGATAAGGCAACCCACCAGACGCGGATCGACATGGCCCTCGACTGGGCCGGCCTCACGCCGATCGCCCATACCTGGGCCAAACAACTCTCGGGCGGTGAGCGGCAACGCGTGGCACTGGCGCGGGCCTGGTTGCGCTCTCCCAATATCATGTTGCTCGATGAACCGACCAATAATCTCGACGAAGAGGCCAAACAACGCACCCTGGCGCTGTTAATGAGTCTCAAGGCGCAGGGTATCGGCCTGCTGATCGCCAGCCATGAAAATAATTACTTCCATAGGCTCGCCGATGAAACCCTCGAACTCGCGAATGGGCAGCTGACACCGCGTACGGCGACACCCCATTCAATCGGCAATATCGTCAAGCTGACAAGCATTCGGCAGGCAACTCTATGACAAAGACGACTCACAACGAGGTCACCGCTCTTATTCTTGCCGGTGGCATGGGCAGGCGCATGGGCGGTCAGGACAAGGGACGGATTGAACTGCATGGTCAGCCGCTGATCGAAATCATCCTTGCGGCGATTCGGCCCCAGGTCAAGACCATTCTGATCAACGCCAATCGGCATCAACAGGACTATGCACGTTATGGCTATCCCGTGGTGAGTGATCAACTTGATGGCTATCAGGGCCCGTTGGCCGGCTTCACCGCCGGCATGGCTGCCTGCACCACGCCTTATATCGTCACCCTGCCCTGCGATGGCCCGCTGGTCGCCCCCGACCTGGTGACGCGACTATTCAAGGCCATTCAGCGGGGCGGCGTCGACCTTGCCGTGGCCCATGATGGTCAGCGTCTGCAACCGGTGTACGCCCTGCTGCCTGTGCAACTGTTATCGAGCCTGGAGGCGTTTCTTGCCGAAGGGGATCGCAAGATCGATCGCTGGTATGCACAACATCGCATGGCGCTGACTGATTTCAGTGACACGCCGCAGATGTTTACCAATATCAACACCCCCGAGGATCGTCTGCGTCTGCAACAAGAGGTTATCGGTCTATGCTAAAGCTCAAAGAGATACCCGTCATGCAAACAGAAAAATTACCCGTCCAGGACAGTTGCGCGGACGCCGTCGATCACCAGTCGATACGTGTGGCAGAGGCGCGCCGACGCATCCTGTCGGCCATCACACCGATAAGCGATTATGAAAAGCTCGCCCTGCGTGATGCACTGGGACGCATTTTGGCACAAGACATCATCTCCCCGCTTAACGTACCGTCCCATACCAACTCGGCGATGGACGGTATTGCACTGTCGAGTGAAGATCTCCCCGCGACGCAAAGCCGCGTGCTGGAGATGATCGGCACCGCCTATGCCGGTGTGCCGTTTAAGGGTGAATGTCGCGCGGGCCAGTGTGTGCGCATCATGACCGGTGCGCCCATGCCAACGGGCACGGACACCGTGATCATGCAGGAGCAGATTGAATTTTTAACGGCGGATAAACTGCGCATCGGCATCGCCCATCGCCCCGGGCAGAACGTGCGTCAGGTCGGTGAGGATATCGGTCAGGGGACGTCAGTACTCAGGGTCGGTCGGCAGATCATGCCGGCGGACCTGGGAATACTCGCCTCGCTCGGTATCGGTGAGATCCTCGTTCGGCGTCGTCCGCGCGTGGCGTTTTTTTCCACCGGCGATGAACTGCGTTCCATCGGTGAAACACTGGGGGAAGGCGATATCTATGACAGCAATCGTTACAGCCTGTATGGCATGTTAAGCCGCCTGGGTGTCGAGGTGCTGGACCTTGGCGTAGTGCAGGACAAACCTGAAGCCTTGCGTAATGCCTTCCGCCATGCCGCCGCCATGGCGGATGTGGTGATCACCTCCGGCGGTGTGTCGGTGGGCGATGCCGATTACATCAAGCCTGTACTGAGTGAACTGGGCGAGATCGCCTTCTGGAAGATCGCCATGAAACCCGGTCGACCATTGACCTTTGGTAAGCTGGGCCAGGCGCACTTCTTTGGTCTGCCAGGCAACCCGGTGGCAGTGATGGTGACCTTCTATCAGTTTGTCCTGCCCGCCCTGCAATACCTGGCCAGCGGTGAGATCAAAAAACCACTGACCCTGCGGGCCATCTGCACCGCCCCCCTGTATAACCGCCCCGGCCGGTTTGAATTCCAGCGCGGCGTCTTGGCGCAAGGCGAGGATGGCGGGTTCACCGTCAGCAAAACCGGCAAACAGGGTTCGGGGATCCTCACCTCGATGAGCCACGCCAATTGTTTTATCCTGCTGGATGAGGACTGTGCCGGGGTACAAGCGGGTGATAGCGTGATCGTCCAGCCATTTGAGGCCCTTGTCTGATCCGAGTTGAAAAATCCGTTGATCTGACTTTTAGAAAACTTACCACCAAGACGCCAAGTACACCAAGAAAACACCTTTAATAAATCCTCATCCTGAAGTGCAAGCCGTGATAAAAATCGCATGGGGACCTTGCACATGTTAAATATCAATTCAACCTTACACATTACGGCACGGAAACTATTCAACCGCACACCCCTCATCTCGTGTAGGAATCTGACGTTAATTTGAAATCTTGGTGCCTTGGCGTCTTGGTGGTGAAAATAGTTTCCCTGATATACCAACGTACCCAACAAATGCTCATATATTATGCAAATCGCTCATAATGAACCTGAGGTTATGCTTGTGAGTGCCTAATATGATGGATATTCATGTGTTTATTAAGGCTGATTTCGTTATAGTGCCGGTTGGTCTCCTCACCGGCATTAACAGCATACGTATATTGTGGTGTTAATCAGGATGCGCGGGGACAATAACTTATAACAAAACAGGAGTGTCACATATGCACAGATATGTACGCAGCGGTGTGTTATCGCTATTAGTCGTAATGGGAGCCAACCAGGCCTTTGCCGATGATGATCATGGCAAGAACAAACTGGCGGTAGATAAAGTGAAAGGGGATCTGTCCGTGATGGTGCTGGGCTCGGGTGGACCGATGGCCATGCCCAATGGTCGGGCCAGCGCCAGTTATCTGATCTTTACCGATGGCAAGCCTCGTGTATTGATGGATGTGGGCGGCGGCGCTTATCAGCGTCTGGCGGCCAGCGGCACCAATATCAAGGATCTGGATATCATCCTGCTCAGTCACCTGCATGCCGATCACACCGGTGACCTGACTCCGACCATCAAGACACTGTATTTCCATAACAACCTGGCCAATACCGGCCGCACGTCACCGGTGCGTATCTATGGCCCGAAGGAAAAGGATGCGTTCTTTCCCGGCACGACCATTCGACAGTACCCCAGCACCAGCACCTATGCGCATGATCACTATGCCATGCCTGCGGGTAGTGAGCGTTACCTGAATATCTTTGCCACCGCCATCAGCCAGGGCGCCAGCAAGTTCAGTTATGAGGTGCACGACCTGAACTCCGATGTGCCCGGCGCCACTGTTGAAACTGTGGTTTCCGCCAGCGATGGTCTGGTCATTAAGGCCATTGCCGTGGATCACGGCCCTGTGCCTGCGGTGGGCTTTCGTGTCGAATACAAGGGTCACAGTGTGGTCTATTCCGGTGATACCAAATCCACAGGACCAAACATGATCACCCTGGCACAGGGCGCAGACATGTTGATCTATGACACTGCGATCATGGATGATCTGCCACCCAATCCATTGTTCCATGTCCTGCACACCTCACCGACCCGTCTGGGTGAAGTGGCCACCGCCGCCAACGTCAAACAGCTGGTGTTGTCACATATCACACCGGTCACCGAACCACGACTGGATCTGGTATCGCAGATCGTTCGCGATCAGGGTTTCACCGGCAAGATCCGTAAGGCACGGGATCTGAAAGTTTACAACCTGGGACATGATGATTGATCTGAATTAAGGTCGATGTATAAGTGAAAACGGCGCATTCATGCGCCGTTTTTTTATTGCTCTGCCATTTCCAGCCTGGCCTCCTCGGCCAGTTCCCGACAGTACTGAATATACTCGTCGACACGCGAATAAAAATGTTGCCGCTGGTCTTCGGTCATGCTGTTGGCGACACCAACGATCAATCGAATCAGCACTTGCTGGTTGTCGTTGAACATCTTTTTATAATTGTCGCTGCGCAGACTTTCGCTATTCGCAAACAGCTCACGCATAATCTTACCGGTTGTGGCCGTATCCAGCCGACTGTTGAGCGCCGTCTTTAATTCCGCCTGCCAAAGTCCACGGGTCTTAAGGGCCTCCGGCGCAATGGCCTTGAACTCCGGCGCACTGGCCTTGATCAGTTGCCGCTGATGTTCAGTGATGGAACCGAGCCAGAGCTCAAAGCGTTCTTCCATGCGTCTGGTATAAAGTTTTATTTGTTCATCGCGGCTTATCTCAACATAAGTCGTCTTGAACTCCTTGTTCTTTCTGGTCAGGCTTGCATACAACTCTTCACGCTGAACAGACGTCAATGTCGGTAATAGCACCGTCATTTCCTCTGCTGTACGTAACATCAGGGCGCGGATATAGGTTTGAAAGGTGACAATGTTTTGTTCGACCTTGGCATGTGTCAGCTTGTTGTGCACATCGCGCTTGAAATCCTCTAACCATTCGGCATAAAGCGGTAATTGGCTGGTCTTGTGCCAGTGCAGTGTCGCGTCCAGGTGTTGATAGAGGGTGTCCTGTTGTTCACTGCTCAGCGCAACATAGTCTTCCAGATAATCCGCGATTAACCAGTCAAGCTGGTTATACAGGGTCTTGACGGTGCAGGCGCTGGCACTGAACAAGACAAGGACGAGAAACAGGAATTTGCGCATAGTGACCCGACAAATAGTTTTTATGGTTATATTAAAGGCCATACTCCGGCCTAAGTCAGGTGATTTTTGAAAATTATATTTTTTGAAAAAAATAACCCTTCTAAAATCCGGGCGAGGGTATGGACCGCCCTTACCAGAACCGCGGCCGACCGGTATCGACATGGATGAAGTTGGACTCGGGGTAGTACCCCACGCCCCCGGCATGTAACGTCAGGGCGGCCTGGCGCAGGTGCGTCAGCTCGATGCCCGGCAGGCGGATATCGATGGCCTTGCCCAGCATGTGCAGGCTGCGTTTGGCAACACCAGAGCCGGTCTTCTGCAACCAGTCGTTACTGGCGGCGGAACGATAGGCGGAGATAACCTCAAAGTCTGTAGATTGACCGGTGCGCAGTTGCAGTGCATGTAGCAGGTCAAGCAGCTGAGGGTCCATAACAGCCTGTTCATCGGTACGGTAATCGCGCAGGATGTGGTTAATCAATTTGAGTTCTTGTGGAAGATATTGCCCATCGAGCCAGTAGCTTGTCCGCAGCTGTTCACCGGTATGGGTATTATATAAACCCAGCGTCCGCGTACCGCTCGAGCGGGTCTGGGCAAGCAGGGCGGGTGAGATCAGCGTGGTGAGCGTCGCGGCGGTGCAACCCAGAAAATCCCGTCGTTTCATCATGTGCTATCACCTGCGACATATAGTGTTCACCTATATATAGGCTTTTCACTGTGTGATTCAAGCACCTGTATCACAGTTTCAACCACCTTCCCCATTCAGACCATCGCGGTCATATATATCTTTCTGGAAATAGACGGCGTTATCCTCCGCCACCCAGGCGGTCCAGTAGACGAGATAGACCGGAATGGGTTTGGGCAACGGTAGTTTGAGGGCACCGCCACCGGCGATCTTTGCCAGTATTTTCGCCTCATCCCAGCCCTGTTCACCTGCCAGCAAATAGGCCGCCAGTTGCACCGGCTCCTCTACCCGCACGCAACCGGAGCTGAAGGCGCGATCTGAGTGGTCAAACAACTGTCGCCGCGGGGTATCGTGCAGATAAATGGACAGGTTGTTAATAAAGGGGAACTTGATGTTGCCGAGGCTGTTGCCCGGCCCCGGGTCCTGTCGCAGTTGATAGGGATAGTTTTCGGCGGTGATTTTTTTCCAGTCGATATCAGCCACCTTCAGTTCCACCGCATCATCGGCAAAACTGCTCATGACGCGGATTCGATTCCTTTTGAAAAACCCCGGGTTGTTTAACTGTTTGGGGATAAGATCCTCAACGGCGATCTTTTTCGGGACGAACCAGTAGGGATTGATGACAAGCTCACTCAATTCACCGTTCATCACCGGGGTCGGTCGGTCCGGTGTACCGGTAATCACCCGCATCGCCAGCCGTGGCTTGTCGTGTTCGACCACATATAATTGATATGAAGCGGTATTGACCATGATATACCGTTCACCCAGGTCACGTGGCAACCAGCGCCAGCGTTCCATATTGAGTTTGATCTGTTTGATATAGTCATCAATCGGCATGTTGATACGATTGCGGGTGGATCCACCGACGATGCCATCGATCTTTAAACCATGCCGAGATTGAAACCGTTCGACGGCCTGCTTGAGGCCTTGATCAAAAAAGCGCGGTTCCGCGACACTCACAGACGATAAATCCCCGCTGAGGATCAGGCGCTGGCGTAGCAATTGAATATTGTCGTGCCACATACCCCACTGCAACCTGGGTTTTGCCGGTACCACCGGCCAATCGGCCTGTTTGGCCAGTTTCTGGTAACGGGCCAGGGCCGTGCGTAATTGCCGATACCCGGCATGGGGCGGTGGCAGGGCTTTAATCGCGGTGACAAACTTCTTCGCTGCCAGCACGTTGCGCAATGAGCTGATGGCATCCACCGGCGGCGTCTTGATATACCAGTCAGGATCGACTGACCTGGGGTTTTGCTGCCCCTGCTGGACGTGCACGCTGTAGCGTAAAAAGGCATCGGTCAACAACAGCTCCAGTCCGACGCGTCGTGCATCTGAGTTCACCTTCCAGTGCTGGTCGATCATCGCCAGATGATACTGTGCAGGGTCCAGCCCCTCGGCCCCGGCAGACCGCAGTAACCAACGCCACTTTGCGGCACGTTTGGTCAGACCCCTGGCATCGATCCAGACGGGTCGATGATCCGGGGCATAAAACTTGCGCAACTGTGCCCAGTCCAGTGCAGCACCGGACCAGCTGATTTTTTCGTCCGCCAGCTGCCAGCGTAACAATTCGGAAAGGTGCCCTTCCTGTGCCAGACCGGGACGGGATAATGCCAGGCCGGTTAGCACTATCACCACAAACTGGATAATATAGGGAAAAATTCTACGCATCGTTTTGACTTATCGGCCCTCGCCGGTAAAGGTATAACAAATATCAACATTGTATATTGGCCGGCGACGAACAACGCTCGAATCTCGGTATAAGGGTTTTGTCGCTAACAGGGAATAGGATGTTACAGATCTCAAACAAGGTGGCTATTGCGGAGCGGGAAATCGAGCTGACGGCCATCCGCGCCCAGGGGCCGGGCGGACAGAATGTTAACAAGGTATCGACCGCCATACAATTGCGTTTTGATATCGCCGCCTCCAGCCTGCCCGACTATTACAAGCAAAGACTGCTGAAACTGTCGGATCGACGCATCACCCAGGAGGGGGTGATCGTCATCAAGGCCCAGTCCTCCCGCTCGCAGGAGCAGAATAAACTGGCGGCGCTGGAGCGATTACAGGCATTGATTCAATCGGTGGCGGTAAGCAACAAAAAGCGTATCGCCACCAAACCCGGCAAGGCGGCAAAAAAACGGCGGCTGGACAGTAAGGGGCATCGCGGCAAGCTCAAGGCCGGTCGGCAGAAGGTCAAGATGGAGTAATTCTGCGGGGGTGTCTGAGTTGAGGGGGAGTTCCCATCAGGCTAAATGCTTGAGCGCCCATGGCCGCGATAAACACTATCGCTTCCACAGTTCGCTCTTACAACCGGATTTTTAACGACGGCGACCTTTAAGTTTGGGAACTTCAAATTTCACCTTCAGGAATTTGTCACCAAAGGATTTGCCGTCCAGGCCGGCGATGGCGGCGCGCGCCTCATGCCCTTCCATCTCAACAAAGCCGAAGCCCTTGCATTTGCCGGAAAACACATCGGTCGCCAGATTCAGGGAACGCACCGTGCCGTATTCAGCAAACAGGGTGGCAACGCTCTCTTCCGTGGCATTGTGTGGCAGATTACCGATAAACATTTTTTTCATTACTGCGTCCTCATGCTGTATGTAGTGTGCCATCCTTTTTTCGCCTGGCACAAAACAAAGAACCCCGCAAAATAATTTCTGCGGGGTCCCTGGGTATTATCTGTGACAGGATGGTTTAACCTGCGACAACTTTAGAAGCTTGAGGGCCTTTGGGACCTTGTTCAACTTCGAAAGATACAGATTGACCTTCAGCCAGTGTTTTGAAGCCGCTACCGTCAATCGCAGAGAAATGTACGAATACGTCCGCGCTGCCATCTGAAGGAGAAATGAAGCCAAAACCTTTAGACTCGTTAAACCACTTAACTGTACCTGTAGCCATTAAATTTACCTCGTTTAAAAATAGAAAAACTAACAATTGACGGTCAGGAGGAAATTTACTGGAGATACCGGGTGGAACCGTAGAGCAAAATTCATTAAGAACGTTCAATTGGAGCTTGTTTTGTATCCAGTTCTCGGGGATACAGGGCGGATAATAGCCAACGACAAGGGTAAAGTAAAACAAAAACTGGAAAATAAAGGTATATAAGCGCTTGATTATTGATGGAATTGGAAATCAGGACGGAATACCGAAAAAACCGTCGCTACCCGGCACATTCATCTGCTGAACCTGTAATCAGTCTAATCATCATCTCAATGGGATCAGCTGGCTGTCCTGCATAAAATTTTCAAACAATAGATCCACCATTTTCTGGAAATCCTCGTCCTGCATGGAATGCACACCCTGTGAAATGTCTATTTGGCGTACGGGTGCGTGTCGCACCACCCCCACCCAGACGGCCATTTCCTGCAACAGACGATAACCCTGTAGGGTGGGATCGTTTTCAGTCAGTTGGCGGGACTTTTCCCGATCAAACACCACCAGCATCAACTCCTCGATTATCCTGCCTGGGATCTTCTGGTATGAGGAAATCACCACGGCAATACCCGCCTGAGAGCGAGCCTTATCGGTATGCCTGAAATTGTATTGTTGGAGTTTGTTGTGAATATAACCGCGCATCAACTCCGCGGCACGACGCGCATTTATGGATCGATACACCACATTGCTTTGCGAAATAACGCTGGTATCAAAGCTGTGGTACTGACCGAGCGTTTTCGGCGGGGCAGCTTTATAATACAGGATAATATTTTTCTCACCCTTGTCGACAGGCTCGAAATTGATGGCCTCGTAGGCATGAATAAAGTCGGTTCGTTCGGAAAACGGCAGGCTGAGGCGGCTATCGGGACTGACTGCGCAGCCGCTCAGCGTGATCAGCAACATCATCACCCATGACCTGTTCAGGCATATCTTCCTGTCATAAGCACCAAATCCAGTCATGATGGTGAATAGAGATATATCGGCTATGGGCAAACAAGCAAGCTGGGGGAAACGAATGGAAAATGGGGTGGCTGAAGGGACTCGAACCCTCGACGACCGGAATCACAATCCGGGGCTCTACCAACTGAGCTACAGCCACCATAAAACATAGTAACGAGTGATAAGTGGACGGGTTTAAGGATCATATCATAATACCTCGTCCCTCGATCCTCGTCCCTCGACACTTAATTTGGCGTCCCGGGAGGGAATCGAACCCCCGACCTACTGCTTAGAAGGCAGTTGCTCTATCCGACTGAGCTACCGGGACAGTTAACCTCGTCGTCCGATCATCGAGCCCGGTACCCTTCCCTAGACTCGACCCTCGATACTCGGACCTCGTTACTCTAAATTTGGTCGGGGTAGAGAGATTACTCGGCTTTCGCCTCGCCCTTCGGGCCGTCTCCGCTATCGCTCCGACGTTCGCTTGACTATCCAGTCAAGCGTCGAACTCGCCTATTTTATTACGTCGGGAGTTCAAATCTCTCTCCCATAGGCCGGTTCTTTAAAATTTGGTCGGGGTAGAGAGATTACTCGGCTTTCGCCTCGCCCTTCGGGCCGTCTCCGCTATCGCTCCGACGTTCGCTTGACTATCCAGTCAAGCGTCGAACTCGCCTATTTTATTACGT
>JAHEDB010000009.1:15538-16711 GCA_024641465.1 Chromatiales bacterium
CGGGAGTTCAAATCTCTCTCCCATAGGCCGGTTCTCTAAAATTTGGTCGGGGTAGAGAGATTCGAACTCCCGACATCCTGCTCCCAAAGCAGGCGCGCTACCAGACTGCGCTATACCCCGATTTTGCCTTAGTCCGCATCCCTTACCAGAATGACGAGCCCTCGCTTGATCTTTGAATTTACAAAATATTTTCTTCAGTCGGGAATACACACGGTTATTCCACTCCTTCAGAAAATTCTTTGTAAATCCAAATCTCTGCGCGATCATCCCGCCCTCTGGTAAGGGATGCGGACTGGAGCAAGGCGGGCGATAATACTAGCCCGGTCCCGATTCGTCAATTATTCCCATACACTGTTGGCATGAATTAGCGCTTCATGCGATCATAATAGTCTGTTTTCAACCGGAATGACTCTAACTCCCTATGTCTGCCCAGATTATCGATGGCAAGGCCGTTGCCTCCACTACCCGTGACAAAGTCAAAAATCGCATCGCCCAGCGCCTCGGCCAGGGCCTGCGAGCCCCCGGCCTGGCCGTGGTGCTGGTGGGTCAGGACCCGGCCTCCGAGGTCTATGTCCGCAACAAACGCAAGGCCTGTGAAGAGGCCGGTATGCTGTCGTTTTCCCATGATCTGCCGGCGACCGTCAGTCAGGGGGAACTGCTGGCCCTGATCGATGACCTGAATGCGGATCAACGGGTCGATGGCATCCTGGTGCAATTACCCCTGCCCCGCCACATCAATACCGAAATCATTATTGAGCGCATCCTGCCTGATAAGGACGTAGACGGTTTCCATCCATATAATATCGGCCGCCTCACCCTGCGCATGCCGCTGCTGCGGCCCTGCACCCCGCGCGGGGTCATCACCCTGCTGCAAAGCACCGGCCAGGCAATCAAGGGCCAGGACGCCCTGGTGGTCGGGGCCTCGAATCATGTCGGCCGACCGATGGGGCTCGAACTACTCCTGGCGGGCGCCACGGTGACGACTTGCCATCGCTTTACCCGCGACCTCGCCGCCCACGTTAGCCGTGCCGATATTGTGATTGTCGCCGTCGGTAAACCCGGTATTGTTAAAGGTGAATGGATCAAACCCGGCGCCATCGTCATCGACATCGGTATCAACCGCACGGCCGAGGGCAAGCTGGTGGGTGACGTGGACTTTGATGTGGCTAAACA
>JAHEDB010000254.1 GCA_024641465.1 Chromatiales bacterium
AACTGGTGCGCCTGGCCTCTGCCCCTGTTTATGCCCTTGGTGGTCAAACGGAACAGGAGATCGTCGAAGCGAAACGGCGTGGGGCACAGGGGATTGCCGCGATCAGTGCCTTCTGGAATCGGAAATGAAGCTGTTGAAATGGCTGAATCTTGCGACCGGACTGGTTTTGATCGTCGTATTGCTGATCGCCGGGTTTTATCTGCGAGGACTGGTGGCACAACAGACAACATCAGATCATACAACCGTTTTACTGAACACCAATAACGGTTGCGATCTGAATCAACATCGATGTGCCGCCGGGCTGGGTAATAAGTCGGTTAGTCTAAGTTTCAAACAGCCCGTCAGGTATCTGACAAAAATTGACATAGAAGTAACAACGAACGGATTTGAAACTGAACTGGTTGAAAAAATACTGATAGATTTTTCCATGACAGGGATGCAAATGGGTATTAACCGATTTGCACTGCACAAGGTCAGGGAACAGAATCGGTGGCAGGGGACAGTCATGTTGCCTGTCTGTATCAGCGGTCGTAAGGACTGGCAGGTGACTTTGTATTTTGAGACAAAACTGGCAAATTATAGGGCGGTTTATAAGTTACAGGTAGAAAACTGATTTAGAGGCATCCTTTAGTCTTCACTGCCATCGAGTTGTTCCGGTGGGATAACTTCCGAACCGGGGATGCGATGACCTTCACTGGCCCACTCACCCAGGTCGATCAATCGACAGCGTTCACAGCAGAATGGCCGCCACTTTTGTTCAGTCGACCATTCCACATCCTTGCCACAGGTGGGGCATTTGACGATCGTCTTCACAGCGCGCAGCAGCTCAGTTCAAAAGGCATGTCATGCTGAGCCTGTACCGGGCGTTCACTGTCCTGGGACTGGAGGAAGCGTACGCTGATACGATGTTTGCCAGCGCTAATCTCGGCAAAATAGGGTGTATCAATCGGGATGGTGACGCGGATCAACTGGTAGGTGCGGTTGGTATCGAGGCTCTGTTGATAGAAACCCTGTTCGGCAATCACCGTCGTGGGCTCGGTGCTGTTGCGGATCAATTCGAGTAACAGTTCAATAGGTTCCCGTATCACTTCCAACGTGTCGTACCATTGTTGCAAGGTGGTGATTCGATCTTCAGCCGGTTGTTGCAGCCAGTAGTGAAACAGGGGCAGGTCGAAACTGTTGACCCCGGCCGCGACCGTACTGCGCTGTAGCAGACTGCTGATCAGGTGATGTTCCTTCAGGCCCTGGGCGATATTACCGGTAATGGCATGAAGTCGGGTGTAGTGTTGCTCGAGTTGACGCAGGATGGAATTGAGCTGCACACGGTCAACGGCTGTACTATTTTGCAGTGGTGACAGATTGGTCTGTATGCGTTCGAGAAATTTCAGGATATCCGTTTTCACATCATTGCGTGTCAGGATCTCGAGGATGTCCGTCAGGCAGGACAGGCTGCTGCGGCTTTCCCAGGCGGAACGACCGGTGATGGTGTGGCGTGCCTGCTGGAACAGGTGTTCCAGCCGCAGGAACTGACGAATACGTTCATTCAGCGGTTGTTCGTATGTGATGTAGTTTTTTGCCACCGGTCCTGATCCCATTAATAGGACAATTTTATCGCGTTAGTGACATCAGGCCAATAACCTGATCACGAATTTGGCGGTTTAATGCGGGCTAAAACGAGATATTGTTGGTGTAATTTGCTAACCTGGGCTTGCAACTGAGCTGTTGCACCAGAGTTGTTAATTATGTCATCGGCCTTATCGAGCCGGGTCTGGCGATCGACCTGACTGGCAATGATCTTTCGCACCTGGTCTTCACTTACCTTGTCACGTTGCATAGTGCGCTGGATTTGCTCTTCGATGCTGGTGTCAACCACCAGGATCCGATCAATCCGATCCTGTCCCTCGGTTTCTAACAGCAGGGGAATGACGATGATACAGTAAGGTGCATCCAGCTCCGCCTGTAGGTCTTTTACCCGGTCACGGATCCGGGGGTGGACGATGTCTTCCAGTTGTTTGCGTTTTACGGCATCGGAAAAAACGATATCCCGCAGTTTTTTCCTGTCGAGTTCATTATCCGGCGTGCATATCTCACTACCAAATAGCGCCTTAATCTCGTCCAGTGCGGGTTGCCCGGGCATGACCACCTCCCTGGCAATGATGTCCATGTCGATAATGGGTACCCCGAGATCGGCAAACAGTCGGGTCACCGTTGATTTGCCACTGCCAATACCACCGGTTAAGCCGATTTTCAGCATGAGTCCGGCTTCATCCTTTACGATATCCAGTTGAGATAGGCCCGGTTCAGCTTTTCCCCCCATAACAGGGTTATCCAGCAGGCGACGGCCAGATAGGGACCAAACGGGATGGGCTTTGTCTTGTCATGCTGCTTGAAAAGGATGAGGGCGATACCAAACAGCGCACCGACGATAGAAGACATGAGAATAATCGCCGGCAGCATTTGCCAGCCGAGCCAGGCACCGGCCATGGCGAGTAATTTAAAATCGCCGTAGCCCATTCCCTCTTTACCCGTCACAGCCTTGAACAGTTTATAAATACTCCACAGGACCAGATAACCTGCCATGGCGCCA
This sequence comes from Chromatiales bacterium, assembly GCA_024641465.1. GTDB lineage: Bacteria > Pseudomonadota > Gammaproteobacteria > UBA6429 > Thiohalophilaceae > JAHEDB01. The sequence continues at coordinate 2,588 of JAHEDB010000254.1, forward strand.
ATCAATGCTGACTCAATATCGGTAAACATGCCATTCAGATTGACTAACAGACCCAGCCAGAGAAAGGGCAGGGTAATATTATCCGGCAGGTATTGGTGATCATAATCGATAAAACTCAGACTGATCAGCGCCCAGCTCAGGACAATTGCCGCGGCCGTTTGCCAACTGATACCAAAGTGCCAGGCGACGTACAATGCAACGACACCACTTAATAGTTCCACTACCGGATAGCGAATCGAAATCGCGGCCGCACAGTGGCTGCATTTACCACGCAACAGGAGATAACTGATGACCGGGATATTTTCCCAGGCGGCGATCAGGTGACTGCAATGAGGGCAACGGGAACGCGGCACGATGAGGTTGTAGGCGGGTTCGGACTGAGAGGGGTCCTCCGATATTTGAAGCTCGCCATTTTCCGCGAGAAACAATCGGCAATCCTTGCGCCATTGGCTTTTTAGTATGTAGGGGAGTCGATATATGACGACATTCAGGAAGCTGCCGACCAGCAGGCCGAGGATAAAAGTTGTGCTATAGAAGAGCGTGACATTAGCCGCAATTAGATTAAATGCACGCATGACCCTACCTGTCGCTTGGCAGCAATAGTGCCAAATTTATCAGCAACGGATAGATGCTTAGTGTCCGCCAACAATTTTACCCATCTGGAAAATTGGCAGGTACATGGCGACCACCATCCCACCAATTAACCCACCCAGGACAACCATAATAATGGGCTCAATCAGGCTGCTCAGTCCATCCACGGCATTATCGACTTCCTCTTCATAGAAATCAGCAACCTTGGCGAGCATGGTATCGACTGACCCGGCTTCTTCGCCGATGGCCGTCATCTGGACCACCATATTGGGGAAAAGTGCTGTTTGACGCATCGCTATATTGAGCTGGGTACCGGTCGCCACCTCATCACGCATGCGCAGGATGGCATCACCATAGACGACATTACCCACGGCGCCGGCTACCGATTGCATGGCCTCCACCAGGGGCACCCCGGCGGCAAACATGGTGGACAAGGTCCGCGCATAACGGGCAATGGAGGCTTTACGAAAAATAGAGCCGAAGATGGGTAATTTCAGGATTGTGCGATCCAGAAAATTTCTGAAGGGTTTAGAACGCCTATTCAGCTGAATAAAACCATACGCTGCTCCGATCATCAACAAAACCATGGCTATCCACCATTGCTGCAGGAAATTCGACATGATAATAACCACCCGGGTCAAGGCCGGTAGTTCGGCGCCAAAACCAGAAAACATTGCTGCAAACTGCGGGATTACGCCCACCATTAAAATGATGGTGATGATGATTGCGACAACAACGACGGCGGTAGGATAGAACATCGCCTTTTTGACCTTACCCTTGATGGCCTCGGTTTTTTCCTTATAAGTGGCGATTTTATCCAGAATCGTGTCGAGGATACCGGCGTGTTCGCCGGCGGTGACCAGATTACAGAACAGATCATCAAAGTAGATGGGATGCTTGCGCAGGGCATCGGACAGGTTACTACCACTCTCAATGTCGGTTCGAATACTCGTCATCAGGGTTTGCATTCCCTTGTTGGTGCTGCCTTTAGCGATGATGTCAAACGACTGCACCAACGGAACGCCGGAGTTCATCATGGTGGAGAGTTGCCGGCTGAAAATAGAGATATCCTTGGCCTTAATTCTGGCATTGCCGGAGGTAAACAGCGGTTTGGATTTTTTCCTGACCTTGGTTGGATTGATGCCCTGGCGACGCAGAATGGCCTTGACCATGGCGATACTCGGACCGCTGGTTTCACCCTTGATGATTTGCCCCCG
>JAHEDB010000255.1 GCA_024641465.1 Chromatiales bacterium
CACCTTGGTGATATAGGCCTGCTGGGCAATCGACAGGGTGTTGTTGACCACCCAGTACATCACCAGTCCGGCGGGGAAGAAGGCAAAGAACACGGTGAACACCAGCGGCAGGATCATCATTAATTTGGCCTGCATGGGGTCGACCGGGGTCGGGTTGAGCTTATGCTGGATCAGCATGGTCACGCCCATGATCACCGGCAGGATGAAATAGGGGTCGGCACGCGACATATCGTGGATCCACAGGGTCCACGGTGCCTGGCGCAATTCAACACTTTCCAGCAACACCCAGTAGAGGGCGATGAACACCGGGATCTGCACCAGGATCGGCAGACAGCCGCCGAGCGGGTTGATCTTCTCCTTTTTATACATCTCCATCATGGCCTGTTGCATCTTGGCCTTGTCATCGCCATAGCGTTCTTTCATCGCCATCAGACGGGGTTGCACCTTGCGCATGTGGGCCATGGATTTGTAACTGGTCTCGGACAGTTTGTAGAAGGCCAGTTTGATGAGGATGGTCAACAGGATGATCGACCAGCCCCAGTTGCCGATCGTGCTGTGGATCTTGTTCAACAACCAGAAGATCGGTTTGGCGATCACGGTCAGCCAGCCGTAATCGACGGTCAGCTCCAGGCCGGGGGCGATGTTTTCCAGTTTGGTCTGGCGTTTCGGGCCGACATACAGCCGGCTACCGACGGTCTGGTTGGCGCCGGGCGCCACGCTGTATTCATCGACTGACTTATAACCGATGACAAAGCGTGAGTTATTGTCGATGGCACGGGTGAAATAACTGAAGGTCTTGCCGGTCACGGGGATCCAGGCGGTGAGGAAGTAATGCTGGATCATCGCGGTCCAGCCGTCCTTGATGTCGCGGCTTAGGTTGCCCTTTTCGATATCGTTGAAACTGATCTTCTGATATTTCTTTTCCGGGCTATAGATCACGCCGCCCATATAGGAAGTTACAAAGCGCGGTTCCTCAATCGAGGTATGTTCGGTACGCTGGATTTGATAGTAGCTATTGCCGCGCCATTCTTTGGCGGATTTGTTATCGACGATCTCCTGCACATCAATCACATAGGTATCGCGCTTGAAGGTGTAACGCTTGGTAAAGATCACGCCCTCGGGATTGGTCCAGGTAAGGTCCACGTTCAGGTGGTCGCTGCCATCGGCCAGGGTATAGCTGTCCTGCGTCACTTTATAATTAGTGTAATGATTGGGTGATGCGGTAGTGATATTGTCCTGCTTGGTGCGCTTGCCGGCAAAACCGGACTGGGCAACAAAGACGTTCGGCATGGTATCGTCCATCAGGCGCACCGGCTGATCCGGGGTTTTTACCCTGACCGGATATCCAACCAGGTCAACCACGCGCAGGTCACCGCCGATGCTGTCGATCTCGGCACGGAACAGATCGGTCTTGACCGTAATGCGCTGACCACGCTGCAGAACGGTCTTGCTCGCTGCCTCTGGTACGGATGCATCACGACTGCTAGCGCTGGCGGCGGGGGCATTCGGCACATCACCGGCACTGGGGACTTCACCACCACTGGCACTGGCGGCGGGTTTCGCTGCCTGGGTTGCCGGGGTCACCGGTTTGGGACCGTAGTCCTTTTGCCAGGCATCCCAGAGTAAAAAACTTACAGCCGCCAACGCCACAAACAGTATCAGTCGATTATTTTCCATGGTGCGATTCTTTTATTTACTCTTTTGATTTTTTTCCGGAACCGGATCCAGACCACCGGCATGCCAGGGATGGCATTTACCCAGCCGACGCAAGGCCAGCCAGCTACCCCGCAGGGCACCGTGTTGGTCGACCGCAGTCAACGCATATTCAGAACAAGTCGGGTGAAAACGGCAGTGTTGGCCGACAAACGGGCTCAACAACAAACGATAGAGGCGGATGAGACCGATGATCAATTTTTGCATTTTTTAATCAGTCCCTGCCAGAGACCTTCCAGCGCCCGACGTAATTCCTGGTTTGTTAATTGTGCCGCACTTGTCCGCGCCAGTACAACTATATCCAGCCCGGCCAGTTCCGTCTGTTTCTGGCGAAAGGTCTCACGACTCATGCGTTTGATGCGATTACGCGCCACGGCGGTCTTGATATTGCGTTTGGCGATGGCCAGCCCGAGCCGGGCGAGGGGCAGGTTATTTTTCTGACACAACAGGGAGAGATATTTGTCGCCGACCTTGCATGGGTCGGCAAAGACCTGTTTAAACTCGGCCGGCGAAGTAAGTCGTTGTTGCCGAGCAAAGCGCCCGCTTATCACGAAAGGGACGCATCCCGATATTATGCGCAGAGCACCTTGCGGCCCTTGGCGCGGCGGCGACTCAGAACTTTACGGCCACCGGGGGTTGCCATGCGGGCACGAAAACCGTGGCTACGCTTGCGTTTCAGAACACTGGGTTGAAATGGTCTTTTCATAATCTTTAAACCTGGTTAAGTCTTTGTTTCGGGGAAACAACAGTCGTCCGGAACGAGCCGGAAAAGGGCGCAAAGATTACTGCCCCACGCCCGGCCTGTCAACCGATCCACCCGGTTTATTTCGGGATTATTAGCGGAAAAGGCTTGGTACAAGCGAAGGCCAGGCTTAACCGACCAAAACCAGCCCATTTGGCATGAGCGGCGGGCCCTGCCCACCCTGCCTGGATACAATTTTTCCAGAAAATTTACCTTGTCATTTTCGTGTCACAGGGTGTGGATAACTTTTTTTGATCCGGGTAGACTCGATCCCCCTTTCCACCCCTTGCCCGGCGCAACACCCGGCCCCGCGTGGACAAGGTAAAAACAACAAGAAAGCGACAAATACAATCTGTATCGGCGCATTTCATGCACTTTAATCCGTAGTTGTCGCAATATTCGACAGTTAGATAATACAGGCACAAGCACAAAAAATGGTGGAAAAATCATCTCAAACCCTTTGGGATCGGTGTCTCGATCGCCTCGAAAGCGAGCTGACCCAACAGCAATTTAATACCTGGGTGCGGCCCCTGCACGTCGAACACGACGGCGACGCCATCCGTCTGCTGGCGCCCAATCGCTTCGTCCTCGATCGTATCAAGGACAAGTATATGGCCCGCATTCAGGAGTTGATGCAGGGCATGAGTGAGCGCTCACCCCAGATCTCCATCGAGATCGGCAGTAATCAGGTCAGCACACACCCTGTAGACGCGCCGGCCAGCATCCCCACCGCCAGCCGCTCCGTCACGGGCAACTCACAGCGCCCGGCCACCGGCTCCTCCCTCAACCCGGCCTATACCTTCGCCAATTTCGTCGAGGGCAAGTCCAACCAGCTGGGCAAGGCGGCCTCCATGCAGGTGGGAGAGAACCCCGGCAAGGCCTACAACCCCTTATTCATCTATGGCGGCGTCGGCCTGGGCAAGACCCACCTGATGCACGCCGTGGGCAATATGATCCGTGACACCAAGCCCGACGCCCAGGTGGTCTACCTGCATTCCGAACGCTTCGTGGCGGATATGGTCAAGGCCCTACAACGTAACGCGATCAACGAATTTAAACGCTATTACCGGGGAGTTGACGCCCTGTTGATCGACGATATCCAGTTCTTCGCCGGTAAAGAGCGTTCCCAGGAAGAGTTCTTCCACACCTTCAACGCCCTGCTCGAAGGCCAGCAACAGGTGATCCTCACCTGCGACCGTTATCCGAAAGAGGTCGATGGGCTGGAAGAACGACTCAAGTCCCGCTTCGGCTGGGGCCTGACCGTGGCCATCGAACCGCCGGAGCTGGAAACGCGTGTCGCCATTTTACAGAGCAAGGCGCAACTGTCCGGCATCGACCTCTCACAGGAGGTCGCCTTCTTTATCGCCAAGCGCATTCGCTCCAATATCCGCGAACTGGAAGGCGCGCTGCGCCGGGTGATGGCCAACGCCCAGTTCACCGGCCGACCGATTACCATCGACTTCGCCAAGGATGCATTGCGCGACCTGCTGGCCCTGCAGGACAAACTGGTCACCATCGAAAATATCCAGAAGACCGTCGCCGAGTATTACAAGATCCGTGTCGCCGACCTGTTATCCAAACGCCGCAATCGTTCCATCGCCCGGCCCCGCCAGATGGCCATGAGTCTGTGCAAGGAACTCACCAATCACTCCCTGCCCGAGATCGGCGACGCCTTTGGTGGTCGTGATCATACGACGGTGATACATGCCGTGAAAAAGATCGAAGAATTGAAAGAGACCGAACACAAGATCGGCGAAGACCGCGCCAATCTGTTACGCACACTCAGCACCTGATTAATCGGGCGCAATCCCATTGCACCACATGCGGTGACTTGATCTGCCAGGCTATTCGTTTGGTTTAAAACAGTTTGGTGATAGCTTTATATACCAGCACCGTTCTCGACTCATTCGGCGTAATGGGATTACGCCCTACGATACC
>JAHEDB010000010.1 GCA_024641465.1 Chromatiales bacterium
ATGAAGGTCTGCGGCTTGATTAACAGGCATTCCGCGCCGGCCAGCTGGCAACGGGCCAGCTCGCCGTGAAATTTCTTTTCCGGTTTAAACCGACCCCCTGCTGGCGGGCCAGTTCGTCCAAAAACCAAAAACCGGCGTTGTGTCGCGTGTCCTGATATTCGCGGCCGGGATTTCCCAGCCCGACGATCAGTTGCACACGCGCAGACAACGCCGGCTCTCTTGGTGGCTAATGGCCAGGAACGGCCGTTTAGCCTTCACCACCTTCACTACCAGCCGCTTCGGCAGGACCTTCAGCCGGGCCTTCTTCAGCTTCCTTCGCCGCACGCGGCAGATGGATAGAGGCAACCGGCTGGTCATGGCCTTCGCCATGGGTCAGTTCAACGATTTCGACGCCGTTGGGCAGCTTGATATCTGACAGGTGAACAATGCCGTCCAGATCCAGGTTGGCCAGATCCACTTCGAGGAATTCCGGCAGATCTTTAGGCAGACAGCTGATTTCGGTTTCTGTCTGGCTGTGCGTGACGATACCGCCACCACGGACACCCGGTGAGGTGGCTTCATTGGTGAAGTGCAGGGGAATGTGTACCCGAATCTTTTCCGCCATGTTCACGCGTTGCAGATCCATGTGCAGGACCACGGGCTTGCTGGGGTGACGTTGCAGATCCTTGATGATCGCATTTTCACTCTTGCTACCGATCTGAACCGTAAGGATGTGCGAGAAAAAGGCCTCGTTTTCCAGCTTGTGAAACAGGGCATTAGCATCCACTGACAAAGCCGTTGGCTCCTTACCGGCACCATATAATATGGTTGGCACTTTGCCCGTACGACGCAGGCGGCGGCTCGCACTCTTCCCCAGGTCGTTACGGGCTTCAGCTACCAATACAAAACTATCACCACTCATTTGTGTTACTCCTGATTTCAGGTTAATAAATACCGGTTTCCCGGCAACCGCCCCCGCGACCAGGGGAGGTTACTGTTTCGGTTGCCCGCCACCAGGGCGGGCAACCAAAATTCTAATCGACGTACATGCTACTGACGGATTCTTCGTTATTGATCCGTCGCATGGTCTCGGCCAGCATACCCGCCACGCTCAGCTGACGGATCTTGCCACAGGCCTGGGCCGCCTCACTCAGCGGGATGGTGTCGGTCACGACCAGCTCATCCAGTACCGATTTAGTAATATTGTCTATCGCCTTACCGGACAATACCGCGTGAGTACAGTAGGCAACCACTTTGGCGGCGCCATGTTTCTTCAGGGCGGCGGCGGCCTGCCCCAGCGTCCCGGCGGTATCCACCAGGTCATCGACGATCACACAGCTGCGCCCCTCGACATCACCGATGATATTCATCACCTTCGCCACATTGGGGCGCGGACGGCGTTTGTCGATGATCGCCAGTTCCGCATCATCCAGCCGCTTGGCCAGCGCGCGGGCGCGGACGACACCACCCACATCAGGCGATACCACCATCAAATCCGGATATTCCTGTCGCCACACATCGCCCAGCAAAATCGGTGAGGCATAGACATTGTCCACCGGGATATTAAAAAATCCCTGGATCTGATCAGCGTGCAAATCGACCGTCAACACACGGTCCGTACCGACCGCCATCAGCATGTCGGCCACCACCTTGGCCGTGATCGGTACCCTGGCCGAACGGGGACGCCGATCCTGGCGGGCATAACCGTAATACGGCAACACCGCAGTGATCCGCCCCGCGGAAGATCGATGCAGCGCATCGATCATCACCAGCAGTTCCATCAAATGGTCATTGGTCGGCGCACAGGTTGGTTGCACCACGAAAACATCCTTACCGCGAATGTTTTCCATGATTTCCACCATCGACTCACCATCGCTGAACTTGCCAACGACCGCCTTGCCCAATGGCATCTGTAACCTTGCGACAATCGCCTGGGCCAGTTGCGGATTCGCGTTGCCCGAAAAGATCATCATGTTACTGTCCGGCACGGTGCCCCCGATTAGATTCTTGGTTTGCCTGTGATGCCTTCGCCTCGTCTCTCGTCACTCGAAACTCGGCCCTAAAATATGGCTGGGGTGCCAGGATTACTCGGCCCATCCCTGGGCCTCGCCCCTTCGGGGCCAGCTACGCTTTCGCTTCGCTGTTCGATTTTGCTCCCGGCAAAATCGTCGAACCTTTTACGGTTCAAATCCTGGCGGTCGTTCTGAGGTTTTAACTAGTTAAGTTATGGTCCTCATATTTCCAGCCTTAAAATTTGGCTGGGGTGCCAGGATTCGAACCTGGGAATGCTGGAATCAAAATCCAGTGCCTTACCGCTTGGCGACACCCCAATATACTGCTTGCTAACTTGCGGCTAGTTTAACACCTGCCGTAAGGGTGAGGTATTTTTACCCCGGGCAACGAAACCCGCCCATTTGTCGGATAGTTGCTGCCATGCAGCCTGGGCCTGGTCTTCCCGCTCAAAGGCGGCGAATACGCAGGCGCCGGTTCCGGTCATGCGCGCCGGGGCAAATTCGGACAGTTCACGCAGTGCCGCATCGACCTCGGGCCAGCCCTGCCGGACCAGCGGTTCACAGACATTCACCCCTTGCCCGGACAGAAAGTCGCGTATTGTAATGGCTGGGCAATCCCGTATCAATTGCGGATCCGAAAAAACCTTGGCGGTTGAGACGCTTACCGGCGGGATCAGGACCACAAACCAGGGTTCGGGCAGTTCTACCGGCTTTAATACCTCCCCCACTCCCTCCGCCCAGGCCGCCTGGCCCCGGACAAACACCGGCACATCGGCCCCCAATTGCAGGCCCAAGCCGGCTAATTGCTCAAGGCTGAGACCACAGCCCCATAGCTGGTTCAGGGCCACCAGGGTGGTGGCCGCGTCGGAGCTCCCGCCACCCAGGCCACCCCCCATGGGCAATCTTTTGTCGAGCACAATGTCCACCCCAACATCGACCCCGGCCTGCTGTTTTAGTAGGGTTGCGGCCCGCACTACCAGGTCCTGTTCGGCCGGCACGCCGGGGACATCGGTCAGCCTCTCGATCCGGCCATCCCCGCGCGGGGTGAACGCCAGCACATCACCAAAATCGAGAAACTGGAAGACGGTTTGCAACAGATGATACCCATCCGCCCGCCGACCGGTGATGTGCAGGAACAGATTGAGTTTCGCCGGCGCAGGCCAGTGCTTGGGTAAAGTCGTCACAGCAGGGATATCGTTAGTTGGTTAAAAATCGGATAAACAGAGATCTTAGGCAGACTTACCGGGAGATAACAACTTAACTCTTGTCGTTAAACGGATTATCCGAGGTCTGCACCCCCAGTTTCCATTCGTCGATCACCACACGCACATCGAGATCTTTTTTATCGGCGAAGATTTTTCCCGGCAGGACCAGGCCATTGACCGCGACATAGCGTTTGTATCTTACCCGCCAGTCCCCCTGTTGCAGGAGGGATAGACGACCATGTTTGTCGATACTGGCCGCATCTTTACCCGCGGGGGAAGGCAGTCCGACCAGCCAGTAGCGCAATTCGGACACCGGCATTTTTACACCAGTCCGCTCACGTAACAGGCTATCGATGTCCTGCGAATAGAAACGCTCATTATCCGAGGTACGCAATTCGACCTGTTGATTGTTACCGGTCAGTTGTACCTGACCAGCGCCGAAGGGGCCGGACAGGCGGATCTGAAAATCCTCGCCTTGCTGTAGCCAGAGCAGGTTGACCTGCCAGGACTCAACCCCGTTATTGATGGCGGCACGCCCGGAGGCAAACCAGTGGTGCATCCCGTCGAGGCTTGCCTTGTGCGCCTGCCATGAACCGGTGTTAAGAGAGTCGGGGACCTCTTCGAGGGTGGCACAGGCAGACAGCAGGAGTAAAAAGGCGAAGCGGAGTAACCTAATCATTTATGAGTGAATCGATTAATGACATCCAGCAGCACCTTGTGCTTGGGTGTTTCACGTAACGCCTCTTCCCATACTTCGCGGGCACCGGTCTGATCACCGCTGACCCACAGGACCTCGCCCAGATGCGCAGCAATCTCCGCATCCTTGTTCAAGCTAAAGGCCTTGCGCAGCAGACGCAATGCTTCTTCATGCCGACCGACGCGATAGTAGGCCCAGCCCATGCTGTCAGTAATCGCCGGATCATTGGTGTTCAGTTTGTAAGCCCGTTCGACCAGTTTGACCCCCTCGGCCAGCCGGTCCGTGCGATCCACCAGGGTATAACCCAGGGCATTGAGGGCCTGGACATTATTTGGCTGCCGCTCGACGATCTCCTGCAGGTCCTGGATGGTCACGTCCAGGCGATCAATCTTTTCCGCCGTGAGGGCACGGGCATAGAGTAATTCGACATTCTCGGGCAATTCGGCGAGTGCTTCGGTATAGAGGTCAAAGGCCGTCTGGTATTGCTTGTCATTGCGCAGGATCTCGCCTTCGGCGAGAAACACCCGCAGCGTCACATCACTGGTTTTGGCCTCAATCGATTGCAGCCGCTCTCTGGCCTGTTCGACTTTACCATCCTTGGCAATCAATACGGCAATGCGTATCTGCGCATCGACATTATGGTCGCCAAAGGTCACCGCACTGTAATATTCGATGGCCCGTGCACTCTCCTGTTGCTGCTCCGCCAGCTGCCCCAGATAATAATTTGCTTCGTTGGTGCGCTTACCCAGATCAATCAGCTTCTTGAAATAGCCTTGTGCACCATCGATATCACTCAGTTGCAGGGACAACAGGCCCAGGGCATACAGGGCATCGCCCCTGGCATCAACGTCATCGGTATCGATCAATTTGCCAAATTGCTCCCGCGCCTCGGGCAGACGCTTAGCGTCAACCAGTTTACGTGCATAGAAAAGTCGTAAGGAATGATCATCCTCATGATCCGCGACCACCTTGCTCAGGTGTTGCAGGGATTCCTTGTCTTTTCCCTCACGGGACAGGATATTCACCAGCAGGATATGCGCCTGTACCCAGTCGGGTTTCAGTTGCAGGGTCTTGTTGATCGCGTCCTCGGCCTTCTGGTATTCACCGACCAGCAGGGCGAGATGGCTATAGGCATAATGGGCATGGACACTGTTCTGACGTTTGGCCACCAGTTTCGCCATGACCTCAAGGGCCGCCTTTTTGTCCTGTTCCTTACTCAACAGGGAAGTAATGAGTAAATAACCTTTCTGCTCATCCTGATCGCCCTCGGCGATCACCGCCTCAAAGTGACTCAGGGCCTCATCGGTTTTGCCGTTTCTGACCAACAGGGCGGCCAGTACCTGGCGGGCATCGACATTTAACGGTGCCAACTCCACCCACAGCCTTGCCGCTTCCAGCGCCTTGGGGGTTTCCCGGGCATAAACCGCGATTCGAGCCGCCCGTTCAGCAATCTCGGGGTCGCGGGAGAGCTTGGCCGCCTCAACATAATATTTCACCGCCGTACCCAGCAGGCCGCGCTGACCGGCAATTTCCGCCACCAGCAGGTTCTCTATCAAACGGGTATTTAATTCATTGGATGTGAGACGAACGACTTTCAAGGCGGGCTTCTTGGCCGACCGGGTTTTCTTGTCGGTTGTTTTATCGGCCAGCAACAAAAGTGGCCGGGACTGCAATAGCGCTTGGGATTTGCTGCCATTCAAATTAGAATCAACGGCCGGTTCAGGCAGTGCTAAAGCACCACCCGCACTGAAAGGTAATGCGAGGGCAATACCAATATAAATTTGTAGGTTATTCATCAGACCCTTATATTTCAAGACATGAGCATATGGCGGATTCGGCAAACTATACCAACTTCCCAGAGAATTGGCTTTATAATAGGAGATTGGTCTGTCAATTGACCAATTTCAAGCCCACATAGATAAAAAGACAGAGATTTTGACGGATTCCAGCGTGACACTCCTGACCCTTGGTATAAACCACAAAACCGCCCCGGTTGAGATCCGCGAGAAAGTCGCCTTTGCCGCCGAGACCCTTGGCCAGGCCCTCAAAGAGCTGATTTCACAGGAGGCCGTCAACGAGGCGGCCATCCTCTCCACCTGTAATCGCACCGAATTGTATTGCAGCCTGAACACCAGTGACCGTGACGTGCTGGTCTCCTGGATGAGCCATTTCCACCATTTAAAAAACGAAGACCTGGCGCCGTACATCTATTCCTATGCGGATAATGAGGCGGTGCAGCACATCCTGCGGGTTGCCAGCGGTCTGGATTCACTGGTAATGGGTGAACCGCAGATCCTCGGCCAGATCAAGGATGCCTACACCCATGCCAATGATGCCGGGGCTATCGGCCAGCAACTCAATCGTCTGTTCCAGCACACCTTCTCCGTCGCCAAGGAGGTCCGTACCAATACCGCCATCGGCAGTAACCCGGTATCGGTGGCGTTTGCCGCGGTCAGCCTTGCCAAACAGATCTTCAGCAAGCTGAGCGAACACACCGCCCTGTTGATCGGCGCGGGCGAGACCATCGAACTGGTGGCCCGTCATTTGAAGGAACAGGGCATTAAAAAGATGATCGTCGCCAACCGCACCGTCGAACGCGCCCAGTTGCTGGCCAGTCAGTACGATGGTGAGGCCATCCCCCTGGCTGAACTGCCGGATCGGCTGGTCGAGGCCGATATCGTCATCTCCTCCACCGCCAGTCAGCTGCCGATCCTCGGCAAGGGCGCGGTGGAAAGCGCCCTCAAACAGCGCAAACACAAACCGATCTTCATGGTCGACATCGCCGTGCCGCGTGATATCGAACCGGAGGTCGGCAAACTGCGTGATATTTATCTCTACACCGTCGATGACCTGCACGAGGTGATTGAGGAAAACCGTAAGTCCCGTCAGGCCGCCGCGCAAGAGGCCGAAGAGATCATCGAAAACCAGGTCGAACACTTCATGGGCTGGCTGCGCTCGCTGGATTCCGTCGATATCATCCGCAACTTCCGCTCCAGCGCGGAGCTGACACGCGACGGGTGCATCAAACAGGCCGAGCGTCAACTCGCCGCCGGCAAGGACCCGCATGAAGTAATGAAAGAACTGGCCCGCACCCTCACCAATAAACTGATCCATGAGCCCACCGCGCATATGAATCAGGCCGCCTTCGAGGGACGCAAACATATCCTGGAGGCCGCCCAGGAACTCTTTAATCTCAAAGACAACGATTAACTGTCGCAAAAATTATGAAAGCCTCACTCCACAATAAACTGGAATCCCTCGGCGATCGGCTCGAAGAAATCAATCACCTGCTGGCCGACCCCGGGGTGATTGCCGATCAAAATAAATTCCGCGGCCTGTCACAGGAATACGCCCAGCTCAACCCGGTCGTGAACTGCTTTAAGAAATATCAGAAGGTCCTCAAAAATTTCGATGACGCCAAACGCATGTTACAGGACAGTGATGCCGAGATGCGCGAGATGGCCGTCGAGGAACTCAAGGCCGCCGAACACGATAAGGAGCAACTGGAACAGCAGCTCCAGATCCTGATGCTGCCGGTCGACCCCAACGATGAGCGCAATATCTTCCTCGAAATCCGCGCCGGCACCGGTGGCGATGAGGCGGCGATCTTTGCCGGCGACCTGTTTCGCATGTATTCGCGCTATGCCGAATTGCGTAAATGGCAGATCGAGGTCATCAGCGCCAGCGAGGGCGAACACGGCGGCTACAAGGAAGTCATCAGCCGCATCGTCGGTGATGGCGCCTACTCCCGCTTGAAGTTCGAATCCGGCGCCCACCGCGTGCAGCGCGTACCCGCCACCGAATCCCAGGGGCGTGTGCACACCTCGGCCTGTACCGTGGCGATCCTGCCGGAGGCCGATGAAATCAGCGCCATTGAAATCAATCCCGCCGATTTAAAGGTCGATACCTTCCGCGCCTCCGGCGCCGGTGGTCAGCACGTCAACAAGACCGACTCGGCGATCCGTATCACCCACTTGCCCAGCGGCATCGTGGTCGAATGTCAGGACGAACGCTCACAACACAAAAACCGCGCCCGCGCCATGAGCCTGCTGTCATCCAAATTGCTGCGCATCCAGCAGGAAAAACAACAGGCCGAACAGGCACAAAACCGCCGTCAACTGGTTGGCAGCGGCGACCGCTCCGAACGCATCCGCACCTACAACTATCCACAAAGCCGCGTTACCGATCATCGAATCAACCTCACGCTGTACAAACTGGATGAAATCATGGAAGGTCATGTCGATGAGGTGATCGAACCGTTGATCCATGAGTACCAGGCGGATCTGCTCGCGGCGATGAGTGAGGAGTAATCTTTACTCCCCTTTCGCTTGTTAAAGCCATGCCCCCCAGCATCAAACAAACCCTTCACCAGGCCACGCAAGGCCTCAAACCTTGCAGCGATACCGCGCGGCTTGATGCCGAAGTCCTGTTGGCCCACGTCTTACAAAAAGATCGCAGCTATTTTTATACCTGGCCGGAAGAAGCTGTTGCGGAGTCAACACTACAGCGCTTTTTCGAGTTGGTGGATCGCCGCGCCGAGGGCGAACCTGTCGCCTATCTCACCGGCTGGCAGGAATTCTGGTCGCTCAAGTTAAAGGTCACGGCGGACACGCTGATTCCACGACCTGAAACAGAAATCCTGGTGCAGGAGGCAATCGGTCTGTTACGCGAAGATGCAAGTTATGAGATTGTCGATCTGGGTACGGGTAGCGGCGCCATTGCCCTCGCTATTGCGGTCGAACGACCCCGTTGTCATGTTCTGGGAATCGATCAATCCAACCCCGCTTTACAAGTGGCGGCGGACAATGCCTTGCGACTGAAAATAACTAACGCCACTTTCCGCCAGGGCGACTGGTTGACGGGATTTGCCGAGGCCAGTATTGATATGATCATCGCCAACCCCCCTTATGTCGCCGAATTTGATCCACATATGTCCGAAGGTGATGTGCGTTTTGAACCCAGGTCTGCCCTGCTGGCCGGCCCCGAGGGACTGGATGACTATAAAAAGATCCTGCCTGAGGCGAGGCGTTGTCTGAAACAGGGCGGCTGCTTGTTGCTGGAGCACGGTTATGACCAGCAGGACAGGTTGCTTGACCTCATGCAGCGCAACGGCTTCAAGGATGCCCGAGGCATAAAGGATTACGCAGGCCGGCCCCGTGTGGTTATCGGTCACACCTGAACGACCCGTATCTATTCTGACACTATTTACACAGGCTTAATGCCTTGCACTTGTCTACTGGAAGTGTAGGCTTTAGAGGTGAGGTGTGGCCCATGAATACCCAGATTAAACATCGTGAAATTCAGTTTGACCCCATGCACCCGGATACCACCCAGGCGCAATCGGCCATGCTGTTGCTGGCCGACCTGGCGGGGATTGAAGAATTGCTGGTGCAAGGGCCCTGTGTATTGTTGGTCAGTTATGATGTAAGCCAAATTACACTGCAAGACATCCTGGCCGAATTAAGTCACCACGACCTGCACCTGTATAATTCCCTGCTGGCCAAACTCAAACTGGCCCTCTATAGCTATACCGAACAGACCCAACGCGCCAATCTCGGCATTAGTCAGAAGACCTCAACCCGCGACCTGTTCATGAATCAATACCGGCGCCGGCCGCATGGTTGCCGTGATCAACGCCCCCAGCATTGGCGCCACTATCTTTAGGGCACATTTAGCTGATATAAACGAAATTCATCCCAGCCCTTTCTTCTTTTGACCATTCCCTTTAATCTGCCCGGATGGATGATGAACATTTACTCCGCTACGGGCGACACATCATGTTGCCGCAGGTTGATATCACCGGGCAGCAAAAGCTGCTCGATTCCACCGCGCTGATCATCGGCATGGGCGGGCTCGGCTCACCCATCGCCATGTATCTGGCCGCGGCCGGGGTGGGGCATCTGATCCTGGTGGATTTCGACGTGGTCGAGCTGTCCAATCTGCAACGGCAGATCATCCATCACACCGCCGACCTGGGTCGGCTCAAGGTTGAATCCGCCCGGGACACCCTGCTGGCGCTGAATCCCGACGTCAAGGTCACCTGCATCGCCCAGCGGCTCGACGATCAGGCCCTGGCCGAGCAGGTCAAGCAGGCCGATGTGGTGCTCGACGGCAGCGATAATTTCAAGACGCGCTTTGCCGTCAACCGCGCCTGTGTCAAACACCAGACCCCCCTGATCAGCGGCGCCGCGATTCGCATGGAGGGTCAGGTGGCCGTGTTCATGAATAATCGCCCGGACAGTCCCTGTTACCATTGCCTATATAAGGAAGAAGGTGAAGAGGAGACCCGTTGCAGTGAAACCGGGGTACTCGCGCCGGTGGTCGGCATCATTGGCAGTCTGCAAGCGACTGAAGCGATTAAGGTTTTAGTCGGTATGGGGGATAACCTCAATGGCTGGGTGCTGATCATGGACGCCCTGCATCAGGATTGGCGCCGCCTCAGGCTGAGCAGGGACCCCGCCTGCCCTGTCTGCCAGACCCGATAGGCAGACACCCGGGCGACAGACCCACCCAACATATTTGGTTAATATTTATCCACATTAATAGCCTGTTTTATATCCCCAGAAAAATCCAAACATTAAAGTCCTGCCCGGCCGGGCCGAAAACAATTGAAGCAATTCCTCTTAAAACCACTTTCATCAAGGAGGGTCGTCATGAGACGCCTATTTTTATCTACCGCAGTAATGGTTATGACCAGTCTGGCCTTTGCCCCAGCCTCAGGCCTGGCAAAGGAAAAAGATTCCCCAACCAAGATCAATGGCGCCGTTACCGTTGATGCCAAAAAGGCCAAAGAACTGTTCGATAAAGGTGTTGTTTTCGTCGATGTTCGCAGTGACAAAGATTACGCCGCGGGTCGTGTACCCGATGCCATGCATATCGAACTGAAAAAAGTCTATACCAAAGACTCCCTGGGTAAGGCCGTCAAGCCGGAACAACCTTTGGTGATCTATTGCAACGGCCACAGCTGTCTGCGTAGCGCCCACGCCGCCGAAAAGGCCATTGCCTGGGGTTACAAAAATGTCTATTACTTCCGTGACGGCTTCCCGGCCTGGAAATCCAGCGGTTATCCAGTCGAATAAGTAACAAATAGCAGCAGTGTAAAATGTGGAAGTTTTAGAAGGCTTATAGTCGTATGACCCTAAAAGCACGCATACTCCTTCTGACTTTGGCAAGCATTCTGCTGGTCGTGATCGCTCAGGTCACCGCCAGCAGAATGGCTCTTAATGAAGTCGAGGATCGTTTTGAAGATGCCACCATCAGTGGCGAAAAATTACTCTGGCGCATGATCCTGACTAACCAGATGGATCAAATGGAGGCCAATGCCACCGCCCTGGCGCGGGACCGCGACACCCGCAACGCCCTGCAAAGCCTCGATATCAAGGCTTTGACGGAAAGTGTCCGTACCACCTATAACCTGCTCAGCGCATCAGAAATCATTACCGGTCTGGTCATTACTGACCTGCAGGGCAAACCCCTGGTCATCCTGCCGGAAGAATTGAAAACAGGTGAGAACAACCTCGCCAAAAAGAGTCTCGAGTCCGGCAAGGTTCAGCAGGGCGTGATTTTTTCGCAGGCCGGCAAACCCCTGATTGCCGTCACCTTCCCCCTCTTGATCCGTGGCCAGGCGATTGGTGCCGCGATTTACCTTCGCAATATGGATGGGGCTATCGCGCAGATGAAAAAGGGCAACGAATCCGAAATCGCCCTACTGAATAATACCGGTGGTCTGATAACCAGCACCGATGAAACCATATTCAAGGGTCTGAACTATAAAGCCCCTGCGTTGGGAAAATTTGCCTTTAACGCCAACAAA
This sequence comes from Chromatiales bacterium, assembly GCA_024641465.1. Taxonomy (GTDB): domain Bacteria; phylum Pseudomonadota; class Gammaproteobacteria; order UBA6429; family Thiohalophilaceae; genus JAHEDB01. The sequence goes on from JAHEDB010000010.1 coordinate 11,707, forward strand.
TACCAGGCGCAAACCATGGCCGTCGTGACCCACCCGGTAAATGATTTTGAGGGTATCGCACGGGGTTATCTGGTCACGATCAAAGACCAGACCGCAAGCTTTACCAAACAAACGCGTATCATGTGGACATCGGCTATTTTGACCATAGCCATCATCGTCACCATGATCCTGTTGATGTTCTGGTATATCAATCGCAACTTCTCAAAACTCAATGCCATTATCCGGGTAGTGAGTGACGTCGCCACGGGTGATCTGACACCAAAGGCCGTCCGAAGCGATATCGAGGATGAAACCGGCCAGCTGACCAATGCCATGGCCGCGATGCTGGATAATCTCGGCGTGATGGTAGTGGAGATTAATAAAACCACGATCATGCTGGCCAGCTCCAGTGAAGAGCTGACGAATATTTCCGCGGAAACCAATAAGAGTATTGAAAAACAGCTGGCCGAAACCGCCCAGGTCGCCACCGCCATTAACGAACTCTCTTCCACCGCGCAGGAAGTCGCGCGCAATGCCGCCGATGCCGCCACTGCCGCCGATGCCGCCAATATCGAGGCGCAAAAGGGTGCGAAGATCTCCGGTAACCTGTCGAATGCGATCAAAAACCAGATCAATGAAACCCATCAGGTGGCCGATTCCCTGCAACGCCTGCAGGAACAGGCCGACAAGATCTCTAATATCATGGGCGTGATCAATGATATCGCCGAACAAACCAACCTGCTGGCCCTCAATGCCGCGATTGAAGCGGCCCGCGCCGGCGAACAGGGCCGGGGCTTTGCCGTGGTGGCCGACGAAGTGCGCACCCTGGCAACCCGTACCCAGCAGTCGACCAAGGAAATTGAGGAGACGGTAACCAAACTCCAGAATGAAACCAAATCCACCGTGGCGACCATGAAGGTGACCCTGGAAGAGGCGACCAAGACTCAGGGCTTTGTCGAGGAAACGGCCTCAGGTCTGAAAACCATCGCCAGTTCCGTCGACAACATCAACCAGATGATCACCCAGATCGCCGCCGCTACCGAACAACAGACGGCCGTCACCGATGAGATTGATCGTAATGTGGTGAATATCTCCCAACTGGCACAACAGGTGTCTGAAGATGCCAAACACACCACCACGGCCACCAACGAGATGGCCAAACTGGCATCACAGCTCGATGCCCTGGTCAACCAGTTCAAAACCAGGGATAACTAAACTCGACCAGTACAACTGTAAAAAGGGGAGCGACGCTCCCCTTTTTGTTTAATGCCTGGTAGAACCCGGTGAGTCAGGTGGAATCTCCGAGGTAAACAGCTGCTCGGCATCGACGCGATCAAACGCGTATTTCTGGTTACAAAACTCACAGGCGACGCGAATATCACCCTGCTCCAGCAGGATATCCTGTACTTCAGCATAACCCAGGGTACGCAACATATTCGCCACCCGCTCGCGTGAACAACTACAGCGAAAACAAATCGGCTCCTGCTCGAATACCCGCACATCTTCTTCATGATAAAGGCGGTGAATGATCTCCTGATGGGGTAAGCGCAACATTTCCTCCCGCTTGATGGTCGCACTGAGATGGAAGACCCGCTCCCACAATTCCAGCTCATCCTCGTGCCATTCACTCGGTAGTTTCTGGATCAGCAGGCCGGCGGCATTTCGACTATCGGCGCTCAACCAGAGCCGGGTATCCAGTTGCTCGGAGCGAACCAGATAATCCCCCAGAGCCTCGGCCAGCGACTGGCCATGCAGATTGACGATACTCTGATAGCGTTCCTTGCTCTGTTCCGGCTCGAGGGTGATCACCATGCGGCCGTTACCGATCAGGGCAGGCAACTCCGAGGGAACATCATCATCACAACGCGCCATGCCGCGCAGTGCATGGCCATCGGTACACTCCACCAGCACCAACTTGACCGGTCCGTCACCCTGTAGTTGCAGACTCATTCGACCTTTCATCTTCAGGGTCGAGGTCAGTAATACGGCGGAGACCATCATCTCACCCAGCAGGTCGCGCACCGGCTGGGGATAATCATGTCGTTCGAGAACGGCCTGCCAGGTCGCATCCAGTTGCACGCTCGCGCCACGCACCGGTGCCTTGTCGAACAAAAATCGTTGTAGGGTATCGCTCATGGTATTTTTGAGAATTGAGATTTAGATCTTTTAACCACGAAGGCACGAAGACTCGAAGAAAAACATTTTAATATTAAAAAAATAACTTCGTGTCTTCGTGTCTTCGTGGTGAACGTCTGTTTACAGGCCCAGCTTCTTTTTCAGAAGCGCATTGACCTGCCCCGGATTGGCCTTGCCGCCGGTCTGTTTCATCACCTGGCCGACGAAAAAGCCCATCAGTTTGTCCTTGCCGCCCTTCAGATCTTCAACCTGTTTGGGATTGTTGGCGATGATCTCATCCAGCGCTGCTTCAATCGCACCGGTGTCGGTGATCTGTCGCAGGCCCTTTTTGTCGATGATCGCATCGGCATCGCCCTCACCCTGCCACATGGCCTCGAACACCTCTTTGGCGATCTTGCCCGAGATGGTGTTGTCAGTGATACGCAGCAACATCCCGGCCAGCATCTCGGCGCTGACCGGCGAGTCCGCAATCTCTTTGCCATCTTTATTCAGTGCCCCGGCCAGATTGCCAATGACCCAGTTGGCGGACAACTTGGCATCACCCGCCGTCTTGACGACGGTTTCAAAATAATCGGCCATATCCCGGCTGCTGGTTAACAGGCCAGCATCTTCCCGCGACAGACCGTATTCCTTTACAAAGCGATTGCGCTTGGCATCGGGCAATTCCGGCAGGCTGGCCCTGACGGTATTGAGCAAGTCCTCACTCACTGCGACGGGCAATAGATCCGGGTCGGGGAAATAACGGTAGTCCATGGCCTCTTCCTTGCTGCGCATGGGGCGGGTCTCATCCCTGTCGGCATCATACAGGCGGGTCTCCTGGGTGATCCTGCCACCCGATTCCAGCACCTCGATCTGTCGTTCCACTTCAAAATTGATCGCCCGCTCGACAAAGCGGAAGGAATTGATGTTTTTTAATTCGGTGCGGGTGCCAAACTCTTTTTGCCCCTTCGGTCGTACCGAGACATTGGCGTCACAACGGAAAGAACCTTCCTGCATATTACCGTCGCTGATCTCCAGATAGCGCACCAGGGAGTGCATCTTGCGCATATAGGCCACCGCCTCTTTGGCCGAACGCATGTCGGGTTCAGACACGATCTCCAGCAAGGGGGTACCGGCACGATTGAGGTCGATACCGGTCAGGCCGTGAAAATCCTCATGCAGGGATTTACCCGCGTCTTCTTCCAGATGGGCGCGGGTCACGCCAATGACCTTGGTCGTGCCGTCTTCCAGTTCGATCTCCAGTTGGCCCTGCTCGACGATGGGTAAATCCAGTTGACTGATCTGGTAGCCCTTGGGCAGGTCGGGGTAGAAATAATTCTTGCGTGCAAAGATCGAGATCGGTGCGACCCTGGCGCCGATGGCCAGACCAAAGCGTGCCGCCATGGTCACGACCTCTTTATTTAATACCGGCAGGACGCCGGGCAGGCCGAGGTCCACGGCGCAGGCCTGGGTATTGGGCTCGGCCCCGTAGGCCGTGGCCGCACCTGAAAAGATCTTGCTCTTGGTTGCCAACTGGGTGTGAATCTCCAGTCCGATAACGGTTTCCCATTGCATAATAACTAGTTCCGAGTTGCGAGGGCCGAGTTGTGAGGCCCTGTTTATTAATCGTTGTCAGGTTCAAAGGTCGAGAGTAATGAGGCTTATTTTTATTTAAATCAGGGTTTGCCTCGCCCCTCGATACTCGTCCCTCGTTACTCAAACCCCTGAGGGGTTTGACCATGCCAGTCGGTAATTTGCTGATACCGGTGGGCCACATTCAGCAGCCGCGCCTCATCAAAATAATTGCCAATGATTTGCAGGCCCACCGGTAGATTCCGGCTGAAACCGGCCGGGATCGACATGCCGGGCAAGCCTGCCAGGTTGACGGCGATGGTATTGATATCTGACAGATACATGGTGATGGGATCATCAACCTTCTCACCGATGTTAAACGCCACCGTCGGGGTGGTTGGTGCCATGATCACATCGACCTGGGTAAAGGCCTGTCTGAAATCATCGCTGATCAGGCGGCGGATCTTCTGCGCCTGCAGGTAATAGGCATCGTAATAACCGGCCGACAGGGCATAGGTGCCGACCATGATGCGGCGTTTCACCTCGGGACCAAAACCCTCGCCACGGCTGCGTTTGTACAGGTCTTCCAGATCCTGCGGGTCTTCGCAGCGATAACCAAAACGCACGCCATCAAAGCGTGACAGGTTGGAGGAACACTCCGCCGGGGCGACGACATAATAGGCCGGTACCGACAGGGCGCTATTGGGCAGGCTGATGTCCACCAGTTCGGCGCCGAGCTTTTTATATTCATGGATGGCCGCTTCGACAGTTCGGGCCACCTCGCTATCCAGTCCCTCGGCAAAGTATTCCTTCGGCAGACCAATTTTCAAACCCGTCAGATCGTCATTCAAATTGGCCGTATAGTCGGGAACGGCCTTGTCCAGCGAGGTGGAATCCCGCTCGTCAAAACCGGCCATGATGTTGAGCATCATGGCGGAATCCTCGGCGGTCTGGGTCATGGTGCCGGCCTGATCCAGGCTGGAGGCAAAGGCGATCATGCCGTACCGGGACACCCGCCCGTAGGTCGGTTTGATCCCGGTGATGCCACACAGCGCCGCCGGCTGGCGAATCGAACCGCCGGTGTCGGTACCCGTCGCGCCGGCCGCCAGGCGGGCCGCGACACAGGCCGCCGAACCGCCCGATGAACCACCCGGCACCGCATCGGTATTCCAGGGATTCCTGACCGGACCATAGAAACTGGTTTCATTCGACGAGCCCATGGCGAACTCATCCATATTGGTCTTGCCGAGCATCACCGCCCCGGCCCGGTTGAAGTTTTCGATGACGGTGGCGTCATA
>JAHEDB010000256.1 GCA_024641465.1 Chromatiales bacterium
AGGTCAAGTGGCTGCGCCGTTTTCGCGATCGGTACCTGCTGACCAATACCGCCGGAAGGGAGTTTGTCCGGCTTTATTACCGGTACAGTCCGCCGCTGGCAGAGCGGCTACGACAGCATGACCTGCTGCGCTCCCTGATGCGCGGCAGCCTCGGTCCGTTGGTGGGCCTCAGCCGCTGGTTGGGACAAGACGGAGGAACATCCCACAAAACTGATTAAGGCCGTCAGCTCAGGAAACCCGCTCTTCGGCATCCACCTGCTCAAGCCGGTAGCCCTGATGATAGATTGCAGTCAAACGCCAGCCCTTTTCCGGTGAGAGATCGAGTTTTTTACGAATGCGGCTGATGTGTGTATCCACGGTGCGGGTATTAAACTCATCGCCGTGGCCCCACACCGATGAAAGGATATGATTACGCGATAACAATCGTCCCAGATTTTTGAACAAGAACGCCACCAGCTCAAATTCCTTCTGGGTCAGCTTTACGGCTTCATTATGGCTATAGACGGTGTGTTTGGTGAAATCGATCCGATAGGGCGGTAAATCGATGGCGTCGGGTGCCGCCACGGGAGAGAAACGCCGCGCTACCGCCGTGATACGCGCCAGAAATTCCTTTTGCCGCACCGGCTTGGTGACATAATCATCGGCCCCCAATAAAAGCACCCTGGCGACATCATCCTCTCCCGTCTTCTGGGTGAGAAAAATCACCGGCACGTCGGTAAATTCCTGTTCCTGCATCCATCTCAAAACCGCCTCACCATCCATTTCGGGCATCACCCAATCCAGGATGATCAAATCAAAGCTTTCCCGCCGCAGAGTATGGATGAAGTCCGTGCTACTGGAAAAATATACACACTGGTGCCCCTCTTCCTCGAGCCAGATCTTGACCAGTTCGGCAAGATGTTTGTCATCATCCACTAGCGCAATACGCACAACACCACCTCATCATCCATTTATATAATTTATACGCCAAGTTTAGGAGAATTCGGCCCCTTTCACACTATTATTTACCGCTTATTGGCTTGATTGAACCCTAAACGCTGTCAACAGCCCTGCGTGCCATCTTCCCGGGCTCAAACAAACGGCGATCAATCAGACGCGCAACAATTCAAATGAGCCTAATAATTTAGTGCCCGGAATAATCACCATCAGGCCTAAAACAAATCCCGCAATAGACGCTGTTAAAACTAACCGACCCATCTGAAACATAAAATTACCTTCTTTTATGTGGAAATCAGGGGCAAAGCTGATATTCTTGAGGGAGCCAGATAAAATGAACCATTCGCGCTATTTAAAACAGTTGATGTATTTCTGCTAAGACAACAGACCGCCGTAATGATTAACAATCTCCTCAATAATCAACATGACTGCCCATGCGGCTCCGGTCAAAACTACACTAAATGCTGTAAACCCTACCACGACGGCAGCCATGCCCCATCCGCCGAGTTCCTGATGCGGGCCCGCTACTCTGCCTATTGCATGGCCAATAGTGATTATCTGTTTCATACCTGGCATCCGGGTTCACGGCCGAAAAAGATCAAGCTTGGCAACGACCCCTCCGTGCGCTGGATCAGGCTGGACATCATGCGTAGCGAAAATGGCGGGGCAAACGACAAAATGGGTGTGGTCGAATTTAAGGCCTTTTATGAGATCGACGGCAAAACCGGCTCTCTGCATGAGATCAGTAATTTCGTCAAGGAAGATAACCAGTGGTATTACTTCGACGGTGAGATCGAATACCACGATGATGAAGAGCAGGATGACTTCAAGGACTTCAAACCCGTACGCCGCCTGTCAGCCGAGACCTGAGCCGGTCACTCAGCGACCAAGCCTGGCCCGGGCTCTCAGGGCCTCCAGCCAACCCCATAACAAACCAGCTATTAAACCCACGGTATGCGCCATGTTGGCGATTGCCCCGAGCAGGCCGGTCCAGCACAGACCGAACCAGACCAGCATCATGATCATAATATTCTGGTTGAGGATCAGTCTGGCATTGGGGTTAAACCGTCCCTGTGCCCAGACATAACCCAGCAGGCCATAGACCACGCCGGACATGCCGCCAAACAGCGGCCCGGCATAAAGATATTGCGCCAGATTGGAAACCAGACCGATCCCCAGCACCAGCGCACCCAGCTTCCAGGTCTGACTGGTACGCTCGATGGCCCCGCCCAGATCCCATAGCCACAGCGAATTGAAAACGATGTGCATGATGCCAAAGTGAATAAAGATCGGTGTGATCAACCGCCAGTACTGGCCAGCCAGAATATCCGGCGGCAGGGAAAGCCCCCGGGAGTAATGGCGGGAAAACAGAAAGTTTTCGATGATCGCCCGGTTCTCACCCAGATTACTCACCACGGCGATCAGGACGCAGACGCCGATCAGCGTCACGGTCAATACAGGTTGTCGGGATCGATTTTCAAACAAAATGTTGGCTCTTTGTTTTTATTGTTGTGCCTCACACCAGTCTTCAATGGCCTGGCGCGCCTCAGCAGGTTTTTCGGTCAGAAGCCAGTGATCGGCTTCTATATAGTGTATCTGACAATTGGGTATGGTTTTAACAATACTGACGTTTTTATCCACATTACTCATCGATGCCCCGCTCGAAAGTAACACCAGCACGGGGCAGGCAATGGTCTCGATCGGGCCTATCGGCCGGATCACCTCGAGGATATCCTGTATATAGTTTGCCAGTGGCATGTACTTCATGTCCTCCACCGGACTCATATAGAGGCTGGCGAGGTCCTGCTCCGGGTGCTCAGCCAGAAACTGGCGGGTCGCGATATCCAGATCGCGCAGGCTGCGTGGCGGGAAACATCGCTTGCGCAGACCCAGCCGGTTAAACACCCAGGTGAACATCAGGATCAACCAGAGGATATATTTGGTGCGTCGTGCAAGCGCGAGCATGCCGGTAAGATTCTTATCAAACACGGGATCGATGAGTACCAGACCGTGGATCAAATCCCGATGTTGCATGGCGTATTGCATGGCGACCTGGGCGCCCATGCTGTGACCAACCAGAATCACCTGCTCGAATTGTCCGGCCGTGAAAATATCATACAGATCACTGGCCCATTTACTGCGTGTAATGCGTCCATACCAGGGTGACTGGTTGTGACCGCGCAGGTCCACCGCCAGCAGATTCCAGGCTCGCTTCAGCTGTGTATTGTCGATGAACTCATCCCAGCGTGTGCGGTTACTCGCCATACCGTGGATCATGCCGATGACCCGCCGGGCCTGATTATTACCCGTCAGGCGCATGCCGATCGCCGCGCCATCGCGAACCTTAAGCTGCTGTTCCTCGTGCTGCGGGGCGCTCATTCGGCAAAATCTCCTGTGTGACTCACGACTGAAGGAATTATAAATATAGTTTATATAAAACCATGTGAACCAATTTTCATGGCTAGTTACTTTAATTGATCACGATAAGCCAATGATTTGTTTTATAACATACCACAGTTGAGAATTGACCTGCCCCTATGTCATTCATTGATAATTTTTATCATGTAATCCGTTCTCCGTTAGCGTGCATATTTCCTGCCAGTAAAAATTTATCTGACACAAATTGAATGTATTCATCAGCCAGGCAGATCGGCTATGATTAATTTGAGCATCAAGTTTTTGCACTGAAGAACAAGGAGATTGTCATGGCCATCGCACTCACGTTGCAGGAATTTCTCGACTGGGAAGAAGTCAATTACACGGTGATAAAACACCCCATCACACTTTCCAGTATTAGCACGGCTGAAGCCGCGCACATCCCGCCGGACCATCTCGCCAAGACGGTCGTGTTAGTCGATGATTATGGGTTTGTGATGGTCGTGGTCCCCGCCGACCAGCATGTGGATCTACAACGTTTACGCAAGATTTATAATCGCAACTTCATTCTCGCCAGTGAACAGGAGATAGAGGACCTGTTTTACGACTGTGAACAGGGCGCCATCCCCGCGCTGGGTGAGGCCTACGGCTTTGAAATGCTGGTGGATGATGTACTGCTGAGAGAAAATGAAGATATCTATATCGAGGGTGGTGACCACCGCGCCCTCATCCAGTTAAATGGCCAGGATTTCAAGCATCTCATGTCGCATGCCGAGCACGGTCATTTCTGTCACTAAGCTAAATAATCCCTTCCGATAGGCCCGCGCCCCTGGCGCAGGTTTTTCGTTTCTGGCCGGCGCGCCGTACGTAGGACCCGACCTACAGTCAGTTCAGTATCGTCCGATACATCCCCCGGGCCAAACGGCCTAGACTGCTATTCTCTTGGGGACAATAACGATGAATATGACTACCAAACAACTGATATCGCTGCTGCTGCTGACCCTTAGCTTTGCCATCATGCTTGCGCTATTACCTGAGCATCCGTCTAACTCCGCCAGCCGGACCAC
>JAHEDB010000257.1 GCA_024641465.1 Chromatiales bacterium
GGATATCACATGCATATATATAGGATCGTCTTTCTGGTTTTAGTGGCCCATGCCATCCCGGCAAACGCCGTATCAGACCGACACCCATGCAGGAAGACAAACAACAGGTTAACGGCTGGACACAGTTCTTTAAATCACTGGTCAGGACCCACCAGTGGTATCAGCAACACCATGCCATCCGCGAGGAGGTCAGCAACGGTGGTTATGCCACTCATCCCGATTATTATCGTGAAGTCAGTTATTACGATAAGCAGTCCAACCGACGCTTATCGCGTATCCAGTGGTCAAAACAAAAACCGGATGAGATCCTCATGATTGAGGTCTTTATGTATGACGCGCAGGGTCGTGTAAGCCGCGATTATCTGGCGGCCTATCTGCCCGATTTCCGTAATGCCCCGATACAGACCCTGATCAATTTTCACACCTATAGCGATGGCCTGCACGCCTATCGGCAGTTCGATGCCTCGGGGGCCACGATCTATGAGCAGTGTCAGGGACGTTATTTCAATGAAGACATCATGCTCTCCATCGATGAGGATGAATTTCCCCAATACCGTGATGAGGACAGCGCCGGATTTGAAACCTACCTGGCCTGTTTTGAGATGCTGCCGAAACAACTCGGTGAATATGAGCATCCCTACCAGGCGGAATTCAGGCAACAGGCCTGGTCATCCCCCTCACCGGCGGCAGGCCTGAGTGAGGATGAAGACATAGATAAACGGGTTAGTCATATGACGGAGCGTCTGCAACAGGAACCTAACAATATTAAATGGTACCTGGCCCGCGGTGATGCCTATTTCAAACTGCGCGAGTTTGACAAGGCCGTGGCGGATTTCTCCCACGCCCTGTCGATCGATAAAGACTCCAGCCCTGCCTGGTTCGGCCGCGGCATGGCCTATGGCCGCATGGGGCAAATCGATCAGGGTATTGCCGACCTGGGAGAATTTATCAAACGCAATCCGGCCAGTTCAGTGGCCTACACCAAACGGGGTGTGCGCTATCTGTGGAAGGGTGACCGGGAGAATGCCGAACGGGATCTGCGCAAGGCCATCGAACTCAATCCAAAAAATGCCGAGGCCCACGATGACCTGGGAGTGATTCATGCCCAGCGCGGTGAGTTGACACAGGCGATCCGGCACTTCACCACCACGGTCAGCGTCGACCCTGCCTATCTAAAGGGCTATCACAACCTGGCCATGGCCTATCACCTGTCCGGGGAATATCACAAGGCATTACAGATGATCGATAAGGCGCTGGCCATCAGGCCCGATGAAAAGGTCAGCCTGTTACTCAAGAGCCAGATCCTTGCCGCCCAGGGCCAAGGGCAACAGGCCACGGCCTTACGGGAACGGGCGGAGTTCCTGCCGGAAGGCAACTGGTCGGAGCTGGCGCCCGGTCAATAAAAAAGCCGGTACCTGCAAACAGGTACCGGCTTTATTACAAGATTAAATATAGAAGCTCTGATCAATAAGGTAGGGTGCGCCATGCGCACCGATTAACGAACAGGTGCGTGGGACGCACCCTACATTAAATTGTTCAGGCCTTGCTTATCGTATTAGTTCTGCACGTACATCTTGCTCTTGTCCAACTCATAGCTCCAGGGCAGGCCGCTGTTCTTCCAGCCATTGACCATACGTTGACCCTTGAACTTACCGTCTTTTGCCACGTCGCCTTCGTAACCGTCGACGACGCTGATGACGCGTTTGTAGCCCAGGTCCGCCAGCAGGTCAGCGGCCCGCGAGCTGCGGTCACCAGAACGACACATAACGATCACGGTATCGTTCTTGGTCAGGCCCTTGTCTTTCAGACGTTTTTCAACGGCAGTGGCAAAGCCTGAATTCACTTCCAGATTGAAGCTGTGCTTCTTTTCATTCCAGGCATACCATTCGCTCAGTTCCATGTAAGGAATGTTGGCGTCGATAACGGTAGGCGCACCGAGGAAGTTGACTTCAGCGCGTGAACGCACGTCCACGAACAGGGTGTTGATGGCATTCCGGTTAACATAATGCATGGCTTCAGCCGAAGTCATATACAGACCCAGCTTGGTCTGTTTTGGCTTGGGCAGACTGCTGCCGTCAACCGCAAACGACGAAGAGCCGACGGCCAACAGGGCGATTAAAGATGCGATTGCTACGATCCGTTTCATGGGTACTATCCTCTTAACATGGGTTGTTATTGTTGCCCTGTATATTAGACAATAATAATATGCTTATCAAGAAATTAATAACAATAAAAACAGATAGTTATAAACTTGATATTGTCATATTTGTCACAAAACAGGTAATTATTGAGTGACAGCAGCAAGACTATCCAGGCAGCCATTGGGGTAACACACCGCTATCCCTGACCTGCCAGGGTCGGCCTGTATCTTGGGGTACGGGCTGCATTTATATAGTATGGCAAGGCCCGGTAGTGATGAGCATTAATGGGTTTGAGGTGCCGGATGAGTTGAAAGTCGATGGCTAATAAGGGACGTTTATTGCCAGTAATGGATATTTATGGATAGATGGGGAAAAGTTTTCTGGTATTGGAAGTTCTGTATATATCACTATTAGGAATTCACACAATGGCATCATTCGTTGGCACAAACAAAGAATTTCGCAGGTACATTGGACCTAGGTTGAGAAACCTAGTACAACAATTTACAAAAAACCACAAAGCCGAAATATCTGCTTGTGAACATTGTGGTTCAAAAGAAAACCTTGAATCTGCTCATGTGCATGGAAGAGATAGAAACGATATCATCGATTTAGTTCTCAAAGAGTATACACGCAATGGTCTCGCCACAGTAGATATTGCGGTGTTTGAAGAGCTTTTTAAAGTAGAACACCAGCCTCTAGAAAAAGCTATTCTCATCCTATGTAAGAGTTGCCATAAAAAATATGATTCAACGACTCAAAAATCAGTTTCAGTAACTGAAGTAGATAACCAGTCACCAGTTACAGAAAATAATGAGAGCTATTTGCCAATCACTTTGGAACCATCAGATCCGGACTTGTTTAAACAAAAATTGCTACTTACTAAGCAGGCAACAATAGAAACATTCTATTCTGATGGTGGAATTGAAAGTACTTCCTGGAATGCTTCGAGATTTAGTGCTTCATCCAGTGTTTTTGGAAATTTACGATCACGTCCTGAATTTAGATCGGGAAATTGGCAGGCTAAAGGCATTATCAAGGCTCATGTAAAGGTGACAAATAATGCTTAACAAACACATCAAATAGAAAACTCGATAGCAATTTCCATCTACCAAGACGTTAAACCAATCCTTCAAACGGCTGTACATCCACTAATGTACCTGCTTCGATATTGCCTGATTCGGCTGGTAAAATGATAAAGCAATTGGCGCGGCTCATTCCGCTCAGGATGTGTGAGCCCTGCATGCCTGCGCCGTCGACGACCAGTTCACCCTTGTCATTACACGACAGGATGCCGCGCTGAAAATCGGTGCGGCCGGGTTGTTTTTTTAGCATGGATTTGCAGGGGACCTTGACGATCACCGGTTCGATATCGTGCTGGCCCAACATGCGGCGCAGGGCGGGCAGGACGAACTGGTAATAGGTTGCCATGACGGAGACGGGGTTACCGGGCAGGCCGAAGAAAATGATTATTAGGATGGGTGTCCAGACAAGATGCAGACAAGATGTCAGATATCGAAAGCGCTTTCCTCACGAAAGTAAATTTAGTTTTTTGAGCAAGACTGCAGAGATTGGGGTGTTGGGTCGGTCAGTTTTTCAACAAGCTGTTAAAGATTAATCAGGTATGTAACGCTTATTATGTGTCCGCTTTTGTGATTGATTTCGTGTCCTGAGTTTTTCAATCTGGTATCATTACCGGTATTAGGTTATTTGCCGATACTAATAAAAAAACCGGTTATTTGGGAGGAGTCAGGATGAAATTTCGTTTGGTGTATATATCGATCATTGTTCTTCTGGTAAGCGGTTTGGTTGCGTGTGGGGGTGGGAGTTCATCTTCGACGACAAATGCACCGAATCCGGATCCAACTCCAACTCCAACCCCAACCCCAACCCCAACCCCAACCCCAACCCCAACCCCAACGATACCGGCAGATACTTATTTCTCGCTCGCGATCACCGATAACTCACATAATCATACCGGGGCGCGACAGCTGCTTCTGGATTTTCAGGACACACCGAATCGTGCGGCGATACAGAATAACGTCGTGATCTCTCCCAAGGCATCAGCCGGGGCCATTATCCTGGATGGTAATGCCAATGAATGGGATAAAAGTACCCTGACCACGGTGCACGGCCTGGTGCAGAACAATTACCCCTTGAGCGAATTCTTCGATGCCGTGCCAACGGATATCACCGTAGGTTCAGCCTGGGATGACAGCTATATCT
>JAHEDB010000258.1 GCA_024641465.1 Chromatiales bacterium
CTTTTGCATGGAGCCGGTGATCCGGTCGGCATACAGAATGGCCTTGCCCTCGATATTGCGCGCTGCCCGGCCGATGGTCTGGATGAGGGAACGTTCTGAGCGCAGAAAACCTTCCTTATCGGCATCGAGGATGGCCACCAGGGAGACCTCGGGGATGTCCAGGCCTTCGCGTAATAGGTTGATCCCCACCAGCACATCAAATTTACCCAGCCGCAGGTCACGGATGATCTCGATGCGCTCCACGGTTTCGATGTCGGAATGCATGTAGCGCACCTGCACACCATGCTCATTCAAATAATCGGTCAGGTCCTCGGCCATGCGTTTGGTGAGGGTGGTGACCAGCACCCGCTCGCCCTTCGCCGCCCGCAGCTTGATCTCCGATAACAGGTCATCCACCTGGGTGGTGGCGGGTCGGACCTCGATCTCGGGGTCGATCAATCCTGTGGGTCGCACTACCTGTTCGATGATCGCCCCGGAGTGATCGGCCTCATACTGGGCCGGGGTGGCGGAGACATAGATGGTCTGGGGGGACAGACGTTCGAATTCATCAAACCGCAGCGGTCGGTTGTCCAACGCCGAGGGCAGACGAAAGCCGTATTCCACCAGGTTCTCCTTGCGTGAACGGTCGCCTTTGTACATCGCCCCAATCTGCGGGATGGTGACGTGGGACTCGTCGATGACCAACAGGGCATCGTCGGGCAGATAATCCATAAAGGTTGGTGGCGGCTCACCCGGTTTCCTGCCCGATAGATAGCGGGAATAGTTTTCAATCCCCGAGCAATACCCCAGCTCAATGATCATTTCCAGATCGAAACGGGTACGCTGTTCCAGGCGCTGTGCCTCAACCAGCTTATTAGCCGCGTAGAGATTCTCCAGGCGGTCTTTCAGTTCCAGTTTGATCTTCTCCACCGCATCGAGCAGGGTCTGGCGAGGGGTGGCGTAGTGGGTCTTGGGATAGATGGTGGCTCGAGGGACTTTACGCAGGACCTCGCCGGTCAGGGGATCGAAATAACTGATGGTCTCGATCTCGTCGTCGAACAATTCCACCCGCACTGCATCCCGATCAGAGTCGGCCGGGAAGACATCGATCACCTCGCCCCTGACCCGATAGGTGCCCCGATGCAGTTCCACGTCGTTACGCTTGTATTGCAATTCGGCCAGACGCCGTAGCAAATGACGCTGGTCGATACGATCCCCCCGATCCAGGTGCAAGACCATACCGAGATAGGACTTCGGATCACCCAGACCGTAGATCGCCGAGACCGTGGCAACGATCACCGTATCGCGTCGCTCCAGCAGGGCCTTGGTGGCCGAGAGCCGCATTTGTTCGATGTGTTCATTGATCGAGGCATCCTTCTCGATATAGGTGTCCGAGGACGGCACATAGGCCTCGGGTTGGTAATAATCATAATACGAAACGAAATACTCCACGGCACTATCCGGGAAAAACTCTCGCATCTCGCCATAGAGTTGGGCTGCGAGGGTTTTGTTGTGCGCCAGGATCAGGGTCGGTCGCTGCACGGCCTCGATCACCTTGGCGATGGTAAAGGTCTTGCCCGAACCGGTCACCCCTAGCAGGGTCATGCCGGCCTCACCGGCCTGCAGGCCGGACACCAGCTCACGGATTGCCTGAGGCTGATCACCGGCGGGTAAATAATCTGATCGGAGGGTAAAATTTTGCATCATGCCATTCTGTCCGGGCGAGGTTTCAAGTATATTACACGCCGTATCGAGCCCTACTGTAAAATTGAGGACAACCTTTTGGATATCAAGCTTGCCGACCGCGTTATGCGCGTCAAACCGTCCCCCACGCTCGCCATCACGGCTCGGGCTGCCGCACTCAAGGCAGCGGGCAAGGATATCATCGGACTGGGGGCAGGCGAACCCGATTTTGATACCCCCGAGCACATCAAGCAGGCGGCCATCAAGGCGATACAAAATGGTTTTACCAAATATACCGCAGTAGACGGCACGGCGGGGCTGAAACAGGCCATTGTTAATAAATTTAAAAATGAAAACGGTTTGAGTTATCAACCGTCCCAGGTGCTGGTTTCCTGTGGCGGTAAACAGAGTTTTTTTAACCTCGCGCAGGCCCTGCTCAACGCCGGTGATGAAGTCATTATTCCGGCCCCTTACTGGGTCTCCTACCCGGATATGGTGCTGCTGGCCGATGGCAAACCCGTCATTCTCGACACCACTATCGAACAGCAATTCAAGATCACACCGTCACAACTGGAAGCGGCCATCACCCCCAGGACCCGCTTATTGGTAATCAATAGCCCGTCGAACCCAACCGGCCAGACCTATAGCAAGACCGAACTCATGGCCCTGGGTGAGGTACTGCGTAAGTACCCTGACGTACTTATCGCCACCGACGACATGTACGAACATATCATCTGGACCGATGAACCCTTTAGCAACATTGTGAACGTCTGCCCCGACTTATACGACCGGAGCATCGTCCTGAACGGTGTATCCAAGGCCTATTCCATGACCGGCTGGCGTATCGGGTACGCGGCTGGCCCGGAGCGCCTGATCAAGGCCATGAAAAAGGTTCAGTCGCAGAGTACGTCCAATCCCACCTCTATCTCTCAGGTCGCGGCTCAGGCCGCCCTGGAAGGTGATCAGGCCTGTATTCAGACAATGCTGAAAACTTTTAAGGAACGGCATGACATGCTGGTTGAGGGTTTAAACAGAATCGACGGCGTCGAATGTATACCGTCCACTGGCACCTTCTACGCCTTCCCCAAAATTGTCGGATTGATCAACAGGCTGGATGGCAGTATCAGTGATGATTTACAGTTGGCCGAATATCTAATCGAACATGCCGGTCTCGCCCTGGTACCCGGCAGCGCCTTTGGCTGCCCCGGTTTCGTGCGACTATCCTATGCCACCAGTACCGCAAATCTCGAAGAGGCCCTGCGCCGTCTGTCCAGCCTGTAAAACCTGGTCAGCAATTCCCTACAGCAAATCGCGTTAACGTCCTACAGACCCCAACATCACATGTCGGTATCTTAACTACCAACAAGGATGTGGGGGGTTGACACGGATGTCTTTCAAAATCCCATGACCGATGGACTGGTCATGGGTACCTTCAAAATATCACTTATCTTAATGGACGAGGTGTAGACATGGACGTTATTCAAAAAAGGCATTCTGGTCGAATTGACCATAACCATTTACAAGCCATTAATCTTCGAACCCTGCGTGGCATTACCCTGATTGAACTCATGACCGTGATGGCCATCATCGCCATCACTCTGGGTTTTGGTATCCCCGCAGTTTCAGCCATACTCCAAACGAACCGCATGGCCACCGCCATTAATTCTCTTTCAGCCGGCTTCGCCCTGGCTCGCTCTGAAGCAGTGACACGTAACCAGGAAATCGTGATTTGTAAGAGTCATGATGGGGTCTTATGTACTAACAAAGGGGGTTGGGAACAGGGTTGGATCATCTTTGCGGATACCAACCACAATGAACACCGGGATGAAGATGAACCAAGATTCCATGTTCAGGATGCCCTGCCCCCTGGTATCAAAGTCAGCTTTTCGGCCTTTGAGTCGGACCATTACGTCCACTATTGGCCAACAGGATTCACACTAATGAACGGGACCTTCACATTTTGTCAGGAAAATCAGGCGGAATTAACCAAGGCACTGGTTTTGAGCAGAATTGGTCGTTTACGTAAGTCCAAGACCCACCCGGATGGCAGCCCACTCAAATGTAGCTAAGGTCAATATTTTGCCAAATCGGATATTGACCTCGCGGCAAGTCGCCATTAGTATACTGCCCTCCTTTCCCCGGTAGCTCAGTCGGTAGAGCAAATGACTGTTAATCATTGGGTCGGCGGTTCGAGCCCGTCCCGGGGAGCCAAATCGTTATCATCACTAAACCAGGCTTCGGTCTGGTTTTTTTATGCCTGAGGTTTAAACCGCTCGCACCGCCGCGGGGTTCTCGTCAACCAATTTATATTTCCATTTGAGACGAGCAATTCGCAATGCGAATTGTCGAGCCCGTCCCGGGGAGCCAAATCGTTATCATCACTAAACCAGGCTTCGGTCTGGTTTTTTTATGCCTGAGGTTTAAACCGCTCGCACCGCTTATGAAAGCCATCCCTGGCTTTCACCCTTCGGGCCCAACTAAAGTCGGTTCAAATTCGTTCCTGACGAATTTGTCGGGGTGGGTGAACAAACCTGATTGATTTTTTCTAAAGAGTTCACCCAATTTGCCATATGCTAAATTGTCGAGCCCGTCCCGGGGAGCCATATAGCTTCACACATGAAACCAGGTTACGGCCTGGTTTTTTGTTTCTGGAGGTTTTAAACATCCATCACCGCTTATGAAAGCCATCCAGGGCTTT
>JAHEDB010000259.1 GCA_024641465.1 Chromatiales bacterium
CAATTCCTCAAGGGTTTGCCGGACGGCCCGGTGCCCTTTCATTATCCGGCCAGGGACTATATCGACGACCTGCTGACCGGTAAACCGGGCCGCGCCCAGACGAGAATGTAGCCATGCTGGATCTGATTCAAACCATTGGTAAAAAGGGACTGGGCGTGTTTGAGCGACTCGGTCGAGCCTGTATCCTGTTTGCCCGTATCCTCGGCGGCTTACATACTCTCATTCCCCGTTTCGGCCTGGTCATCTACCAGACCTATTCCGTCGGGGTGTTATCCCTGGTGATCATCGTCGTCTCCGGCCTGTTCGTCGGCATGGTGCTGGGTCTGCAGGGCTATAACACCCTGGTGGATTTCGGCGCCGAGGAATCTCTCGGTATCGTGGTGGCGCTGGCCCTGGTGCGGGAACTCGGGCCGGTAGTGGCGGCGCTATTGTTTGCCGGGCGGGCCGGCTCAGCCCTGACCGCGGAAATCGGCCTGATGAAGGCCACCGAACAATTGTCGGCCATGGAGATGATGGCCATTGACCCGGTGCACCGCGTCCTGGCGCCGCGTTTTCTGGCCGGGGTCATCGCCATGCCGCTACTGGCTGCGATCTTCAGCGCGGTGGGGGTGATGGGCGGGTATTTTGTCGCGGTCGGACTGGTGGGGGTCGACGAGGGCGCCTTCTGGTCGCAGATGCAGGATGCCGTGGATTTATATGATGACATTTATAATGGTGTGATCAAGAGCGTGGTGTTCGGTGTCGTCGTGACCTGGATTGCCATTTTTGAAGGTAATGACGCCATTCCTACCTCAGAAGGTGTCAGCCGTGCGACCACCCGTACGGTGGTGCATTCGGCCCTGGCCGTCCTGGGTCTGGACTTTGTGTTAACTGCATTGATGTTCGGGGAGATCTGAACAATGAATACGAGAATCGTGGAAATCTGGGTTGGTATCTTTATCGCCGCGGGCGCAGCGGCCCTGTTCATGCTGGCCATGAAGGTCAGTAATCTGGCCAGTTATACCGATGACGAGGGCTATACCATCACCGCCAAATTCGAGGACGCCAGCGGCCTGAAGGTCCGTTCACCGGTGGCCATGGCGGGTGTGCGGCTGGGTCGGGTGACTGATATCAAGTTTGATAACCAGACCCTGCAGGCGATTGTCACCATGCGCATCGAACGCAAGTACAACACCCTGCCCAAGGATACCTCGGCGAGTATTTATACCGCCGGTCTGTTGGGGGAAAAGTATGTCGGCCTGGAACCCGGTGGGGATGAGGCCAGTTTGGCGCATGGCGACAGGCTCAAACTGACCCAAAGCTCGATGGTGCTGGAAAAACTGATCGGTCAGTTTGTGTCCAAGTTCCTCAACGAGGGGGATAGCAGCAAGGACAAGGACAAGAAAAAATAGCCGGTAAAAAGCATGATACCTCTCGCCCATCCTCGAAATCGCTTCGACAATAAACCCCAGGAATCCGGTCTGGCGGGGCGACGATCGATACCGGAAAATAACAACCTTACGTTGCAAAGGCCCAGACATGAGTGAGACCGTGATCAAGGAAACCGGTGATGGCCGGTTTGAAGTACATGGGGAACTGAACAAGGCGACGGTGCCGTTAGTCTGGCGTAATGCCAACAGCCTGATCCAGGGCGCCAGGCAAAATCTGGTTTTCGACCTGAAGGCCGTGACCCGCACCGACAGTGCCGGGCTGGCCCTGTTGCTGGAGTGGATGACCCTGGCTCAGTCGCGCCAGCTGCAAATCCATTTCTGTAATCTCCCGGCCCAGTTATGGGATATCGCCAAGGTCAGCGACCTGGAAGAACTGATACCTCTGGTTGACTGAGCAGATTGGCCGGTTTGTCGGCCTATTCGCAAATCTCGTCGGGATAATTCGTGTGCAACGGTATTCCCGTACCCGTTTGGCAGGTAGAATACGGCTCCTTTAATTAATCGATAACCGTTTTGTCTAAGAGGTTTTAGTATGGATCCGGAAGAGGTAAAGAGACTCATATTGGCCGGTTTACCCGAATGTGAGGTCACGGTTAAAGGCGATGGCAGTCATTTTGATGCGATCGTGGTGGGGGAGGTGTTTGACGGCAAGAGCCTGCTCGCCCGCCAGAAACTGGTCTATGCTACCGTGAATGCGTATATCACCAGCGGCCAGTTACATGCCCTGTCGATCAAGACCCATACCCCGGCGGAGTGGCAGAAGGCCAAAAAGCTCCAGGTTTTTTAGATGGCTGGTTGATACCAGACAGACACTATCGCCCAATATCCAAAGTAAAGAGAACCAGACAAGAACATGGATAAATTGATTATTACCGGTGGGACCACCCTGAACGGTGAAATTCGTATCTCCGGCGCCAAAAATGCCGCCCTGCCGATCCTTGCCGCCAGCCTGTTGGCCGACGATGTGGTGACCATTTGTAATGTGCCGCACCTGCATGACATCACCACGACCATGGAACTGCTTGGGCGTATGGGGGTGGATCTGACCATCGGTGAGAAAATGCAGATCGAGGTCAATCCCACCACCATTAAAGAATTATTTGCCCCCTATGAACTGGTCAAGACCATGCGTGCCTCGATCCTGGTGCTGGGACCCCTGGTCGCCAAATACGGCAAGGCCGAGGTCTCCCTGCCCGGTGGTTGTGCCATCGGTTCACGGCCGGTGAATCTGCACATCCACGGCCTGGAGGCCATGGGCGCCAAAATAGTCGTGGAAAACGGCTATATCAAGGCCGAGGCCAAGCGCCTGAAGGGCGCTAAACTGGTACTGGACCTGGTGACCGTGACCGGTACCGAAAACCTGATGATGGCCGCGACCCTGGCCGATGGCATCACCGTGATCGAAAATGCCGCACGTGAACCGGAGGTGGTGGATCTGGCCAACTGCCTGAACAGTATGGGGGCGAAGGTGTCTGGCGCCGGCACCGATACCATCACCATCGAGGGTGTGGAAAATTTACATGGCACGACCTATACCGTCCTGCCGGATCGTATCGAAACAGGCACCTACCTGGTGGCCGCGGCGATCACCGGTGGCCGCATCAAGGTCAAGGATGCCGAACCCAAACACCTGGATGCCGTGCTTGCCAAGCTGCGCGAGGCTGGTGCCGAGATCGAATGTGGCACGGACTGGATCATCCTGGACATGAAGGGTAAACGACCCAAGGGCGTGAACCTGACAACAGCCCCATACCCGGCCTTCCCGACCGACATGCAGGCGCAGTTTTCGGCCCTCAATGCCGTGGCCACGGGGACATCGACGATCACTGAAACCGTGTTCGAAAATCGCTTTATGCATATCCAGGAACTGGATCGCATGGGGGCTGAGATTACATTACAGGGCAACACGGCCATTATTACGGGTATCGAACGCCTGACCGGGGCGCCGGTGATGGCGACCGATCTGCGCGCCTCGGCAAGCCTGGTGCTGGCCGGTCTGGTGGCTGAAGGCGAGACCGTGGTGGAGCGTATCTACCATATCGATCGTGGTTACCAGTTGATCGAGGAAAAACTCCAACAACTGGGTGCCAATATCCGCCGGGTACCGTAAAATCCCTATCTTTGTTTGGCGTCCGGCTGTGTAAGCCTGTATCGTAGATCCCGTTATGAATGACACATTGACCATCGCCCTGTCGAAAGGGCGCATCTTCAAAGAGACCGTGCCGCTGTTGAAGCAGGCCGGTATTGAACCGATAGATGACCCCGAGACCAGCCGCAAGCTGATCCTCGACACCAACCTGCCCCATGTGAAACTGGTGATTATCCGCGCCACCGATGTGCCGACCTATGTGCAATATGGCGCAGCCGATGTCGGCGTGGCCGGCAAGGACGTGTTGCTCGAACACGGCGGTGAGGGCCTGTATGAACCGCTGGATCTGCGGATTGCCTGTTGCCGCCTGATGGTCGCCGGGCCGGTCAACGCCGAACCGGTGATCGGCCGGATGCGCGTCGCTACCAAATACACCAATTCGGCGCGTGCCTATTTTGCGCGACAGGGCCAGCAGGTCGAGATGATCAAGCTGTATGGTTCCATGGAACTGGC
Organism: Chromatiales bacterium; assembly: GCA_024641465.1. Taxonomy (GTDB): domain Bacteria; phylum Pseudomonadota; class Gammaproteobacteria; order UBA6429; family Thiohalophilaceae; genus JAHEDB01. The sequence goes on from JAHEDB010000259.1 coordinate 4,033, forward strand.
ACCGCTGGTGGGGCTGGCCGACTGCATCGTCGATGTGGTCGACACCGGCAATACCCTCAAGGCCAATAACCTCGAACCCCGCGAACACATCGCCGACATCAGTTCCCGGCTGGTGGTCAATAAGGCCTCCATGAAAATGAAACACGCCATGGTCAAACCGTTTATCAAACAGATGGAACTGGCCGTCGCCCGCATGGCGAAGTAACACACGTAAGAGTAAGCCCCGATGGTTGATATCACACGACTCGATAGTAACAGCGCCGATTTCTGGTCCCGGCTCGACACGTTGCTGGCCTGGGACAGTGTCTCCGATGACAAGGTCAATAC
>JAHEDB010000260.1 GCA_024641465.1 Chromatiales bacterium
CCGGTTCAACTTACTCAATGGCTGCTGAAGCCGGCGCCGAGTTGACCCTGATGGAAAACCGCTTCGTACCTGCCCGTTTCAAAGACGGTTACGGTCCGGTAGGCGCATGGTTCCTGCTCTTTAAAGCTCAGGCCACCAACGCCTTTGGTGAAGTTTACATGACCAAGAACAAAGAACTGCTGAATGACTATCCTCCCTATGGTCAAGCCGCTGTTCCTGCTTCATGTCTGCGTAACCACCTGATGCTGAAGGAAATGAAGGAAGGCCGTGGTCCTATCTATATGGACACCGTGACTGCCCTTGCTAACCTGAAAGAAACTCTGTCTCCTCGCGAAGTTAAGCATCTTGAAGCCGAAGCCTGGGAAGATTTCCTGGATATGTGCGTAGGCCAATGCGGTATCTGGGTTGGTGAAAACATCGAACCAGAGAAGAAAAACTCTGAACTGATGCCGACCGAACCCTACCTGTTGGGCTCACACTCTGGTTGCTGTGGTATCTGGGTTTCCGGTCCGACTGACGTAGGCGCGCCTACAACAGAAACCGAAGCCGGTGTACCTTCTCACCTGCCAAGCGGCTGGAACTGGGGCTACCGTAGCATGACCACCGTTAATGGTCTGTTCACTGCTGGTGACGGCGTGGGCGCATCTGGTCACAAGTTCTCTTCCGGTTCACACGCTGAAGGCCGTATGTGTGCCAAATCCATGGTCCAGTACTGTATCGACAACAAGGATTTCACTCCTGTACTCGATACTCCAGTAGCTCAGCTGGCTGAAGAAATCTACAAGCCGGTTCGTAACTTCCTGGAACACAAGGATTACACCACAGCCATCGACGTCAATCCTAACTACATCACTCCTAAGATGCTGCAGTTCCGTCTGCAGAAGATCATGGATGAATACGTAGCAGGTGTTGCGACTTACTACACAACCAATGCTGAAATGCTGCGTGTTGCTGGTGAGAAACTCGACATGCTGAAGGAAGATGCTGAGAAAATGCGTGCCAAGGACCTTCACGAATTACTTCGTGCATGGGAAAACTATCACCGCATCATTACAGCTGAAGCTCACATGAAGCACATCGAATTCCGTCAGGAATCACGTTACCCAGGTTTCTACTATCGCGCCGACAAGAACTTTGTCGACGAAGAAAACTGGCATTGCTTCGTAAACTCCATCTACGACAAGAATACCAAAAAGTTCACATGCTTCAAGCGTGCGCACAAAGACCTGGTAGACAAGTCCAAGCTGTTCAAGGCTGCTGCCCATTAAGGCAAGTACGCTGTAGATGTAAAAGACCGGGGCCCGCAAGGGCCCCGGTTTTTTTATGCCGTCAAAAACCTTGAACCGCCAAGACGCCAAGCTAATAATTAATATCACTCCTTTTCCGGGGAAATTAAATTTAAGTTCTGGCTGCGAAGCAGAGAATCCCGCTGATTAAAAATCACCGTCCATAATCAATAAGTTTTCTTGGCGTCCTTGGCGTCTTGGTGGTTCAAATCTTTTATGAATCCTTCGAAAACCCCTCAAAAATAGCTCATTTTCTGGCCATTTTTCCGGTATAATGGGCGGTTCACAACCGTATGATTCTCGATGGAAGCAAGACTATGAGCGACAACAAATTTGAAGATATCCCGTTTAGCAGCCCGGTTCTACCCAACCAGCTGGAGCTGACCAGCAAGCTGTGTTTTGAGTGCAAACCCGGCATCTCCTGCTTTAACGCCTGCTGCAAGCAGGCCGATATCACCCTCGCCCCGTATGACATTATTCGCCTCAAGAAGCGCCTGGGCCTGACTTCCACCGAGTTCCTGAAAAAACATACCGTGCCCTTTGAAATGGACAGCCATGGCATGCCCGGCATCAAGATGCGTACCACCGATGTGAATCCAGTATGCCTGTTTATGGACGAGGAAAAGGGCTGTACGGTCTATACCGACCGCCCCACGTCCTGTCGCTACTACCCGATCGCCCTGATGTCCTCCCGCAAGGCCGATGAGTACCACGATGAACAACACTATGCGCTGGTCAAGGAACCCCATTGCCGGGGCCACGAACAACCTCGTGAACTGACGGTTGCCGACTACCGCAAGGAACAGGGCGTCGAGGAATTCGACGAACTGAATCGCGAATACTATCGGATCATCCTCAAAAAGAAATCCGCCGGTCCGTCCGTCGGTCGCCCCACCCCGACCAGCTTCCAGTTGTTCTTTCTGGCCTGTTACGACATCGATCGCTTCAAGCAATTCCTCAACAGCCCAAGCTTCCTGACGGTATACGATATTTCCGACGAGGAATTCCAGCGCATCAATAAAGATGACGTCGAATGCCTCAAATTTGCCTATCGGTTGTTAAAACAGGTCCTGTTTGGTGAGGAAAGCATCCCTCTGAAAGACGGCGCCTACGAAAAACGCATGCAGGAACGCAAAGAGATCCTCGAACTGCGTCGCCAGGCCGAGATCGAACTGGCCAAGCAAAACGACCCGATCGACAAATACGTTCAGGACTGATTTGAACCGCCAAGACGCCAAGGACGCCAAGAAACACCAATTCATCCGTAGAGTGGGCAAGTGGTTTGTTGCCTAATGTGCAATGAAATATAAGGTGTGCACAAACCGTGCGTACACCCTACAGTACTGATATTTTATTTTCTTGGCGTCCTTGGCGTCTTGGCGGTTCAATCTTTTTTCAAACTGTCCAGCCATATTGCTGCGCCCGTTCATAGGCCTGCCGCGGTACATCGGTTTCAACGAAGTGCTGGTGCAGAATCTGTACCCCCAGCATATGATTGATCACGGCATCGAGCTGAACCTGGGTCGAGGTCGGAGTGTCCGCCGCCTCGTGCAAATCAAACAGGGCCCTTACCCCTCCCTTGTCCAGTAAACCGGCATTCTCAATGGCGCTATCCGAAAGATACTCATTGGCCAGGCCCTTCATGGCCGCCCATTTTTTCGGATCGGTATGGGCCGGTGGCGCCATGAAGGCAAATTTCTCTCGCTCATATAAGACCTTCGGCAAGACTCCTTTCATGGCCTCGCGCAGCACATACTTTTCCGTGCGCCCCTTGATACGCATCGAAGGTGGTAACTGGGTGGCATATTCCGCCAGGTGGTGATCGAGGAAGGGCGGACGAGCCTCCATGGAATTGGCCATATCAACCCGGTCACCGCCCCAGGTGAGGATCTGACCTTCAAGCATGGTCTTGATCCAGACATATTGCGCCTTATCCAGGGGATGTCGACCATCGAGCATATCACCATCGAGGGCGGCCGCGATGGCCCCGCCCGGTGAGTAACCCTTTACTTCAGCGCGAAGGTCGGCATGCATCAATGCCTCGGTATGGCTTGCCGCCGCCAGCCAGGGTTGCAGGCAACTGGGCGTAAAGCCAATCAGTTTATCCAGAGTGTGGTCACGGATTTCATTTTCTGCCAGCATGGCGCCCTTGAAGAGCTTGTTGCCGTCCGCCAGAATCGCCTCCCATTCGACTCTCTCGGCCTTTGACAGGCTGTCCATGCCATGCAGAAACATGTCACGTCGAAAGGCCGGGTAACCGCCGAACAGTTCATCCGAGCCTTCACCGGTCACCACCACTTTATAACCGGCCTGATTCACATGCCGGCTCATGAGCATCTTGGCCACGCCAAGGGTGTTATAGATCGTCCGTTCGGTATGCCACAGGGTCTCAACCAGGTTTTCGTACAGGTGGTCTGCCTTAAGCAGCATCACATCGTGGTCGGCCCCGACAGTTTCAGCCATCTCGGTGGCGATGGGTGTCTCATCATAATCACTGTCATCAAAACCGATGGTGAAGGCCTTTACCGGCGACTGCTGGCTGGCCGAGGCCATGCCGAGGGTGGAGCAGGAATCGATTCCGCCGGATAGGTAACAGGCCACCGGTACATCGGCCTCAAGCCGCAACTGTGTCGCGGTGAGTAATTGCTCACGCACCCCATCGATATACTCCTGCTCATCTTTGGTGTGCCGCTCGGCCTGCAAGGGAAAATCCATGTCCCAGTATTTCAGATCAGTGATATTGAACTTGCCGTGCTGTCGCTCAATGATCAGGGCATGTCCCGGTTTGATCTGCCGGATACCCGCAAAGGCCGTACTGCCCGGCACCATGGTCTGCATCAGTTGATGATAAATCCCCCGGGCATTGAATCGACGCGACACATCGGGATGGGCAAACAGGACTTTTAATTCCGAGCCGAAGATGATCTTGCCTCTGGCCTCCGTCCAGTAAAGCGGTTTGATGCCAAAGCGATCACGTACCAAGATCAAACGGTCTTTTTTTCTATCATAAAGGGAAAAGGCAAATTCACCGCGCAGGTAAGGCAACATATCTTCCAGACCAT
>JAHEDB010000261.1 GCA_024641465.1 Chromatiales bacterium
GGGGGATGTCGCCCGTCTTATCAAGGACCAGCAGCGCGCCTATGATGCGATTCTGCTCGACGTGGACAACGGCCCGGAGGGGCTGACCCGCAAGAAGAATGACTGGCTATACAGTATGAATGGTTTGATCGCGGCCTATGGCGCCTTGCGTGCGCAGGGAGTGCTGGCGGTATGGTCGGCCGGTCCGGCACAGGACTTTCTGCAACGGCTGAAAAAGGTCGGCTTCAGGGTGGAAGAGCAGCGGGTGCGCGCCCATGGCAACAAAGGGGCAAGGCATGTGATCTGGTTTGCGCGGCGCGGAGACTGAAATGAAAATTCTGTTTTATGCTGTTGTCGGCATTATTTTAATCGTCGTGATCATGTTTATCGTATTGTCGATCGCCTCACGCAAACAACCGGAACTCGGTTTACTCAATGGCCAGTTGCGCCCCTGCCCGGCTACACCAAATTGTGTCTGTAGTGAGTGGCCGGAGGCGGGGGCATATGTTGAACCGGTGGTTTATTCCATTGCTCGCGATGCAGCCTGGGACGGTATTAAACAAGCCATCATCGAGACGGGTGGGGAAATCGTCACCGTGCAGCCAGATTATTTGCGCGCCCGTTATGTGACGCCCCTGATGCGTTATGTCGATGATGTGGAATTGCGGATTGATGAAGACGGACATGTCATTCATGTCCGTTCGGCATCACGGGTGGGGCACTCAGACCTGGGAGCGAATCGGCTGCGAGTGAACCGAATTCGGGGCGCCTTTGATCGGCAAGTTGCATTAAATAATATTTATAAGCAGTAAATAAGTCAGCCTGGGCTCGGCGGTTAATAGTTGGAACATGCGTGTTGTGCAGGCTAACTGATTTATTAGGCAATATATAACCGGAATACAAGGGTGTTACAAAAATTGACTTTTTCTATTTGGGTGTCCGCCTATAATTAGTCGTATCACCATGGATAAAAATAATGGATTTATCAAAACTCCGGTTTTACCTGAATTATTCAGGCCTTTGTCGATGCCATCGATAAACGCTGATCAGCGGTTTGTTAACATCAACTGGCGGTTGTTCGGGCTTACTGTCTTCTTTCTGATTGCCTGGTTTATGCCTCCCCTGCGTGTCTTGCAGGATATGGTCCTGATGACCCTGCCGGTGCATGTGTTTGCCGAGACCTTCTCGATCATCGTTTCCATGCTGGTATTTGCCCTGGTGTTTAGTACCGGCTCTGATGTGCGGCTGGGTAACCCTGTTATCCTCGCCTGCGCCTTTTTTATGGTCGGTTTGCTGGATTTTGCCCACACCTTATCCTATCGGGGGATGCCGGATTTTGTTACCCCGGGCGGAATCGAGAAGGCCATTAATTTCTGGCTGGTAGCCCGCTATGTGGCGGCCATCGCCCTGTTGCTGGCAGCACTACAGATCTGGAAAAAGGCCAGCAGTTTACCCAACCGCTATTGGTTGCTGGCCGGATCTATCGGGCTAACGGCGGTGATCTACTGGCTTGGCCTGTATCATCAGGATGTCTGGCCGCGAACCTTTGTTGCCGGAGAGGGCCTGACAGCGTTCAAGGTTGGCGCCGAATACGGGATCGTTGCCATTTTGCTGGTGGCTGCGATGTTGTATTACCGGCAGGCGAAACACTTACGGTCCTTTGATGCGACCAGTCTGTATGCCGCCACTGTTATTACCATCCTCAGTGAATTGTGTTTTACCCTCTATTCGAATGTGACCGGCCTGTTTATTCTGCTCGGTCATGTCTACAAGGTGATCGCCTACATCTATATCTTCAAGGCCATTTTTGTCTTTGTGGTCAGGGAGCCCTATCAGAAGTTGTATAAAAGTGAGCAATACAATCGCACCCTGTTCGAGACATCACCGATTGGTCTGGCGGTGTCTACCATGGAAGGTGTGCTGGTGGATATCAATCAGGCCTATGCCGATATCATCGGTCGAGGCGTAGAGGAAACAAAGGGGCTCACCTACTGGCAGATCACGCCGGAAGAATATGCTGCACAGGAACAAACGCAGCTAAAGAGTCTGCAAAATTACAAGGCGTATGGACCGTATGAGAAGACGTATCTGCATAAGGATGGGTATCGTGTACCTGTCCGGTTGTTAGGCACCCTGATCGAGCGGGACGGGGAAAATTTTATCTGGTCGAGTGTTGAAGATATCTCTGTTGAGGTTGCGGCTGAACAGGCTCGCTATGAGTCTGAACAACATTTTCGACAACTGGCTGAGCATATCCGGGAGGTCTTCTGGCTGACCGATATAGACAAAACGCAGATACTCTATATCAGCCCGGCCTATGAGACCATCTGGGGACGTAGCCGTGAAAGCCTTTATGCCGAACCGTTTTCTTTTACCGACAGCATCCACAAAGATGACCGTGAACGGGCCACACAGGCCATTATGCGTCAGAAGGATGGTCCTTATGCAGCGGAATTCAGAATTGTCCGGCCTGATGGGGCTGTCCGCTGGATAAAGGATCGGTCATTCCCGATTCAGGATCCAGATGGGGTAACCTATCGTATAGCCGGGATCACCGAGGATATTACCGAAGAAAAACTTGCTCATGAGCTCCTCGAACAGCGTGTCGCCGAGCGTACCGAGGTTTTGCATCGTAAGGAAGAGGAATTGATTGCCGCCAAGGAAGAAGCAGAGCGTGCCAATCAGGCCAAATCGGAATTCCTGTCCAGGATGAGTCATGAACTTCGTACGCCGCTGAATGCGATTATTGGTTTTTCACAGTTACTGGAAATGGATGATGGATTAAATATGGATCAACGCGATTCCGTCGGCGAGATCCATCATGGCGGAAGGCATTTGCTCAATCTTATTAACGAGGTACTGGATCTGGCCAAAATTGAGGATGGTAATTTTGATCTTCAACTCGGGCCGGTTGATATCAATGCGGTCTTGAAGGAATGCGTTGCACTTTGTTTTCCCCTGGGCGACCAATATGCAGTGACCCTGCAAATCGACGAGTCCTGTATTTCTCACACGGACGTGTATGCCGACCGTACCCGACTAAAACAAATTATTCTTAATCTGTTGTCAAATGCCTATAAATATAATGTCAGAGGCGGTAAGGTTGAAGTTTCATTTTGTGTCACGACTGAAGGTGCGGCCAGGTTAATTATCAAGGATACCGGGATTGGTTTTTCCATGCAGCAACGCGACTTGATCTTCGAACCGTTTAATCGACTGGGTGCCGAATTTAGTGAAGTGGAAGGCACGGGAATAGGTCTGACCATAACTAAACAACTGCTGGAAATGATGGGGGGTAATATTGGGCTGGAAAGTGAGCCGGGATTGGGCAGCACGTTCTGGGTTGAGCTGCCTGTATGTCGGGATACAGGAATGTCACTAAACACAGTTGTTCCCGGTTAAACATTCAATAAAGATTCTGATTATCCTCTTATTACCATTGTTAACACTCTATCTTTAGCAAGACACTGGCAGACAAAGAAAATATCAGGCAGCCTGTGTTTTAACAAAGATATGAATAACCCTGCGGCATTAAACAAAAATGAATGAATTTCTGCATCAGATTGTAAAAGATTTTACGGCGGTGGCGCCGGCGGTGGGCTTCTGGACCCTGCGGCTGACCGATGAACACAGTGAGTCGGTAGTCGTCCGCCAGGGTGTGACCCAGCCGGTATCGATGAACCTGGCGCGGGGCGCCTTACTGACCGTGATCGAGGCAGACGGCATGGGCTATGCCGCGACCAGTGACCTGAGTCCTGCCAGCTTGCTGCGCGCAGCGGGTGAGGCGCGTGGCTGGGCTCGTGTTTGTGCCGGTAAGGGGCTGGTCGACCCCCGCGTCTGGCCGCGTCCAGCTATCCAGGGGCGTTATCAAACACCCGTGCGTCAGGCCTGGGACAGTATGCCTCTGGCAGACAAGATCGCTCTGTTACAGGACGCCAATCATGCCTTGAAGATCGATGCCCGCATCGTCGACTGGAGTGCCTGGCTGGGACATCGCCGGGTGGATACCTTGTTGGTAAACAGTGCCGGCGCCTTGATTGAGCAGAGTTTTCATTATATGAGCCCGGGCCTGATGGCGGTGGCTAACGAGGGTTCTGTCACCCAGTATCGCCGCGGTGGTGGTGCGCAAAGTTCACGCCAGGGTGGCCTGGAGCAATTGCCCTTGCTGGGTTTTCCAACGGCTGCGCCGCAACTGGCCGAGGAGACGCTGGCCCTGCTGGGTGCGCCGGAATGTCCGCAGGGCAGGATGGATCTGGTACTGGCGCCAAGCCAGATGGTGTTGCAGATCCATGAGAGCATCGGCCATCCCCTCGAACTGGACCGCATCCTCGGCGATGAACGTAATTATGCCGGCACCAGTTTTGTCAC